>NZ_JAAGPG010000267.1:0-11549 GCF_017104665.1 Burkholderia sp. Se-20378
TGCCGCCGACATCGACGTGTTCGACCCGCGCTACCTCGTCGAGGATGCGCGCCACGCGGCACGCCAGGGCCGGCAGCGCGGCGTCGCGATCGCCGGATTGTCGTTCGGCGCACCGCCCGGGTTGTCTACAATACTTGGCGTCGGCCCGAGCTGCGTCCACGCGGCGAACGGCGACGCACTGCCGGCCGTCGTCGCGCACGCGGCCGGGCGGCTGACCGCGTGACGGCCCCACCCGGAAGAGACAGGAAAGACCGAATGAACAGTGTGAAGGTTGGCGTATTGTTCTCGCAGAGTGGATGCACGTCGCACCTCGGCCAGAGCCAGTTGCGCGGCACGCTGCAGGCGATCGCCGAGATCAACGAAGCGGGCGGCGCGAACGGCTGCGAGATCGTGCCCGTCGTGCGCGACGCCTGCTCGGACCCGGCCGTCTATGCGCGGCTCGCCGAAGAGCTGATCGCCACCGAACGCGTGAACGTGCTGTTCGGCGCGTACATGTCGAGCAGCCGCAAGGCGCTGATTCCGATCGTCGAGAAGTGGGACAAGCTGCTGTTCTACCCGACGCTCTACGAAGGCTTCGAGTTCTCGCCGAACGTGATCTACACGGGCGCGGCGCCCAACCAGAACAGCGTGCAGCTCGCCGCGTTCATGACCGCGCAGTTCGGTGCGCGCGTGTACCTGGTCGGGTCCGACTACATCTACCCGTACGAGTCGAACCGCATCATGATCGACCTCGTCACGCAGCATCCGGAAGGCCAGATCCTCGGCGAGGTGTACATGCCGCTCGTCGCGTCCGAGCAGGATTTCGCGGCGGTGGTCGAGGACATCCGCGCGAAGGCGCCCGACTTCGTGTTCAGCACGCTGGTGGGCGACAGCACGGCCGCGTTCTACCGCGCGTATGCGCAAGCCGGCCTCGATGCGCGCAAGATGCCGATCGCGAGCCTGACGACCTCCGAGATCGAGCTCGGCCAGATGGGCGCAGCCGCGGCCGGCCACTACACGTCGTCGCCCTATTTCCAGACCATCGATTCGGACGTGAACCGGCGCTGCATCGCGCAGCTCAAGGCGCGCTTCGGCGACGACGCGAGTGCGTCCGCGCCGTGGGAAGCCGCGTATTTCCAGGTTCACCTGTTCGCCAATGCGCTCGCGCGCGCCGGCACCGACCAGCGCGACCGGCTCGTCGAACATCTCGCGGACGCGGAATTCGATGCGCCGCAGGGGCGTGTGAAGATCGACCGGCTCACGCAGCACACGTGCCTCTACCCGCGCATCGGCTGCGCGACGGCCGACGGCAATTTCACGATCGTGCGCGAAGCGACGCGACGCGTGCATCCCGATCCGTACCTCGTCACGCATTCGCTCGGCGACCGCGTGCACACGCCCGACGAACAGAAGGCGTAACCGACGATGCGCGCCCGCACCCCGATCCGCTCGACGCCGCGCCTGCTCGCCGAACTGCGCTCGCTGCGCGTGATGGTGTACTACCCGGACGACGACAACGGCCTGCTGCTCGTCGAGCAGCTCTCGCGCATCGGCTGCCCGACCGAGCAGCGCTGGCCGCCGCCCGCCGCGTTGCCGGAAAGCGTCGACCTCGTGATTCTCGCGGTCCGGCCCGACCTGCTGCACCTGTCGATCCCGTGGCTGGAAGACGACGCACGGCCGCCGCTCATCGCGGTCACGACCTACGAAAGCCCGACGATCCTCGAACTGATGCTGCGCATCGACGCGCAGAGCGCAGTGACGACGCCGGTGCGCTCGTTCGGCCTGTTGAGCGCGATGGCGCTCGCGTGTCACCAGAGCCGCCGGCACGACGAATACCGGCGCCGCATCGCGCAGCTCGAACAGCGCGTGATGTCCGCGCGCACGCTGCAGGAAGCGAAGACGCTGCTGATGCAGCACAACGCGATCAGCGAGGAAGAGGCCTACCAGCAGATCCGCTCGCAGGCGATGGAGCGGCGCATCTCGATCAACCAGCTCGCCGAGCAGATCGTGCAGGCGCACGCGCTGCTGAAGCGGTAACGCAGGCACGCTTGCCGCGACCGCCGCACGTCAGTCCGGCGGCGGCAACACGACCGTGTCCTCCGGCCCGAGCACGCGGCCGTCCTGCGAGCGCAGTTCGAGCTTCCTGACCGGCAACCCGGCTTTCCGGTCGACGAGCAGCACGTGCGCCTCGTCCGGTTCGAAGAAGAAATCCTCGCCCCACTGCCGCAGCGCGACGAGCAGCGGAAACAGGCCGCGCCCTTTCTCGGTCAGCACGTATTCGTGATGCGCGCCGCCGTCCGCGGCCGGCACGATGTCCATGATCCCGTGCGCGACCAGGTTGCGCAGGCGCGCAGCCAGGATGTTCTTGGCCAGCCCGAGGTTCTTCTGGAATTCGCCGAAACGGCGCAGCCCGTCGAACGCATCGCGGACGATCAGCAGCGACCACCAGTCGCCGATCGCGTCCAGCGGACGGGCAACGCCGCAGGGGGAATCTTCGTGCGTGGTTCGTCTGTTCATCGAGGCTCGAGGCGACTCCGTGCCCGGAATGCGGGCGGAACGGCGGTCGTTTCCGTTGAAATGAATGGTTGCAATATAAAACTCGCCGCACGAAAGATCAATCGCACCGGGCCCGACTGTTCGCGATCGACGAATGGAATGGTCGATTCGGGTCTGATTGGCGCTTCAACTTATACGTCCGGCCAATACTTTCCGGCTGCGTTTCTTTCCGGCACGTCTTCGCACGCCAGCCCGCCAGTCATTCGGCCTGCGGCCCAGCCACAATTTTGGTTGCAACTTGAAACCTAATATCCTACGCTTCGATTCGGTTTCAACTTGAAACCAATCTATCCGACTATCCGAAGGAGCGTTCGATGATCCGTTCCGATGCCACGTTCGACGGCACCTTTCCATTCGCCCCGCATTTCGACGACGCATCCGGCTTCCGGATGCACTACGTGGACGAAGGCCCGCATGACGGCGAAACCATCCTGTGCCTGCATGGCGAACCCACGTGGGGTTATCTGTTTCGTCATCTGATTGCCGCGCTGAGTCCGACGCACCGCGTCGTCGTCCCCGATCACATGGGCTTCGGCAAAAGCGCGACGCCGCATGATCGCAGCTACTGGCTGCAGGACCATATCGACAACCTGGAGCGCTTCGTGCTCGCGCGCGACCTTGATCGCATCACACTGGTGCTGCACGACTTCGGCGGCCCGGTCGGCATGGGGCTCGCCGCGCGGCATCCGGATCGCATCCGGCGGATCGTGTCCGCGAACGGGCCGACGCCGTTCGGCCAGCCCGATCTGGTCGACCGCCTGAACGCGAACGGTCGCGATGCGCCGTGGTTCCAGTGGATCATGCGCGCGGCGGCGGACGATACGCTGGAGACGGTACTCGGTCAGCTCGGTTTCAACATCCTGAGCACGCTGAAGCTGAACGGGTTCGAAAATCACGCGATCATCAACGACACGTGGATCGACGCATACGGTGCGCCGTTCGCACAACCGGAGGACTGCGTCGGCGCGATCGGATGGGCCCGCGGGTTTGCCGCCGGCGCACACCGGTTCGAGGAGCCCGATGCGGCGGCGCTGCGCGCGATACGCGAAAAACCCGCGCTCGCGATCTGGGGAGACGCCGATCGAACGCTCGGCGCCGAACACTTCCTGCCGCTCTTCACGGCCCTGTTTCCGTCCGCGCCCGTCGAACGGCTGGCGGGCGTCGGGCACTACTGCTTCGAAGATGCGCCCGACGCCATCTCGGCACGCATTGCCGAATTCATCCGGACCAACGGCTGAGTACGTTCCGCAGCCGGCGACACGACACCCGGCTGTGGAACACGGCGTGCGCGGCCGCCTTCGCAGTTGCGCACGCCCCCCTTCACGTCAGTGAATGATCCGCGTCACGCCACGCCCGCGCGGGTCGGCCATTGCTTCCGGCGTCTTGCCGTCGATCTTGATCACCTGGATGTCGCCGCTGAAATCCTGCCCCTTCAGCGTGTAGCCGCGCGCCTCGATCTGCTTCGCGAGTTCGCCTTCGATCGGGTGGTACGGCTCCCAGAAGATCGTGTTCGGCGGCAGCAGCTGGTGATGGAAGCGCATCGCACCGACGGCCTCCTTCAACGGCATCTTGAAGTCGTAGATGTTGTTGATCACCTGGAAGATCGACGTGAAGATCCGCGAGCCGCCCGGCGTGCCGATCACGAGCGACACCTTGCCGTCCCTGGTCATGATCGTCGGCGACATCGACGACAGCGGGCGCTTCTTCGGTTCGATCGCGTTCGCGTCGCTGCCGACCACGCCGAACATGTTCGCGACGCCCGGCTTCGCGGAGAAGTCGTCCATCTCGTCGTTCAGCACGATGCCGGTGCCGTCGGCGATCACGCCCGAGCCGAAATAACCGTTGATCGTGTACGTGTTCGACACCGCGTTGCCCCACTTGTCGACCACCGAGAAGTGCGTCGTTTCAGCCTTCTCCGGCATCGTCGTGCCGAGGCCCGGCTGCACGCTCTTGGTATCCGACGGCTCCTTCGGGTTGACTTCGCCCGCCCGCTTCGCGATGTAGGCGTCGTCGGTCAGCTGCGCGATCGGCACCTTGTAGAAATCGGGATCGCCGAGATACTGCGCCCGATCGGCGAACACGCGCTTCTCGATTTCCGCGACGAGGTGGATGTACTGCGGCGAGTTGAGCTTCACGCCCTCGAAATCCTGCTTGAGGTCGGCCTTCATCTTCAGCAACTGCACGAGGCCGATGCCGCCCGAGCTCGGAGGCGGCGCGGTGATCACGTCATAGCCGTTCCACTTCGCCTGCACCGGCTGGCGCCACACCGCGCGGTACTGCGCGAGATCCTCGGTGGTGATCAGCCCGTTGCCGTCGCCGGTCTTCATCGATGCGGCGATCAGCTCGGCCGTCTTGCCCTTGTAGAACCCTTCCGCGCCGTCGTTCGCGATGCGCGTGAGCACATCGGCGAGATCCGGCTGCTTGAAGTTCACGCCCGCCTTCAGCCCGGAGAAATACTTGTCGAAGTTGGTCTTGCCGCCGAACTCCTTCGATGCGTCGACACCGCGCTGCGCGAGCTGTTCGTCGACGACGAAACCATCGCGCGCGTAGTGGATCGCCGGCGCGAGCACCTGCTTCCACTTCAGCTTGCCGAAGCGTTTCTGCGCTTCCCACATGCCCGCGACCGTGCCCGGCACGCCGACCGCGCGCGGGCCGTACAGGCTCATGCCCTTGACGACGTTGCCGTCCTTGTCGAGATACATGTCCTTCGTCGCGGCGAGCGGCGCGCGCTCGCGGTAGTCGATGAAGTACGGCTTGCCGTCCTTGTAGATCGTCATGAAGCCGCCGCCGCCGATGTTGCCGGCTTCCGGATACGTGACGGCGAGCGTGAATGCGATCGCGACGGCCGCGTCGATCGCGTTGCCGCCTTCCTTGAAGATCCGCTCCGCGGCATCCGCGCTGTACTTGTCGGCCACCGCGACGGCCGAGCTCGTCAGGACTGCGGGCTGCGGCCCCTTCGCATAGACGGGCGCGTTCGGCAGGAAGCCGATGCCGGCCACCGTCGCGAGCACGACAGCGGATGATTTGAAGCGATTCAGCGTAGTCATTGCATGTCCCCCATGTGGATCTCCTTCAGGCAGGAAAAGCACCTGTTCCGCTCATGGTCGCCGGCACGCCGACGGCCATCTCCGGTTTCGTAGTATAGGGGGACAAAAAGGGTCGAACACGGGGTGTGCAACGAAAGCGCATTCGTCATGTGCGCGAGGTCATGCTGCTCAAGAACATGCCCGCGGATCGGTCGAAATTGCACGCGGCATACGTCATCACGCAGCGCACAA
Organism: Burkholderia sp. Se-20378; assembly: GCF_017104665.1. Classification (NCBI taxonomy): domain Bacteria; kingdom Pseudomonadati; phylum Pseudomonadota; class Betaproteobacteria; order Burkholderiales; family Burkholderiaceae; genus Burkholderia; species Burkholderia sp. Se-20378. The sequence continues at coordinate 5,814 of NZ_JAAGPG010000267.1, forward strand.
AAAACCGAAAGTTGCGAACTGCACGGAAAGCCACGCGACACGTGCAAAAAAATCTGCAAACGTCCCTCCCGCAGCACGGGCCGATCTGCGAAGATAGCGCCCCGCTTTCGCGCTGCATCATTTTTCATGCACGCACCGCTTCACGTTTCTTCGTCTCGCTTCCTATGGCATCACACAATGCGCATCATGCGTCCGGCATCGCGGCCGGTGTCGCCGCCGCCGTCCTCGTCGCACAAACCGGTGCAACAGGCCTGTGGCACTCGGGCATGCTCGCCGCATTCGTGGCCGGCGTCGCGGGCGGCACCGCGCCCGACTGGCTCGAAGTCGCATGGTGGAGCCGCAAGCGCCGCCTGTGGATCACGCATCGCACCGTCACGCATTGGGGCATCGGCTGGATCGCGCTGCTGGCGCTCGGGTGGCACGGGCTCATCCATCATCCGCATCCGCTGTGGGCCGCGCCGCTGTTCGGCTTCGCATGCGGCGGCCTGATGCACCTGCTCGCCGACTGGCCGAACCCGCTCGGTGTGCCGTGGATCTGGCGGCGTCACTCGCTCAACCTGTGGAAGAGCGGGCATTGCGACCTGATCGTCGTGGCCGCCGCATGGGGCGGCACGCTGTGGCTCGCGCAGTCGCTGTGCTCGCGCGCGCCGTTGCTCGAGCACTGGCTCGGCTGGCTGAATCGCGTTTAGTCGCAATTCGACGCAATTCAGCACGCGATCGGCGTGCCGACGCGCATGCAACTTTCCGTTCGTTGAAAGTGCGGTGATGGCCCCCATCTGAATTCGAATCGTCGCCGTACGTGCCCGGCACGCACGCGCGACGTCTGGCACACTGACGATTCGATTCGTGTGCGCGCCCTCCGCGCGCTTGCACCCCATTTCAACGCTCCGATGGACGTCACCGCTACCCGCCCTGCCGCCAGTGCGCTCGACGTGTTCCACCCGGCCGTCGCCGCGTGGTTCCGGCGCACGTTCGCCGCGCCCACCGGCGCACAGGCGCTCGCGTGGCCGCACATCAAGGCCGGCCGCTCGACGCTGGTCGCCGCGCCGACCGGTTCCGGCAAGACGCTCACCGCGTTCCTGTGCGCGCTCGACGAGCTGGTGCGCGATGCGCTGGCGCACGACGGCACGCTGCCCGACGCCACGCTCGTCGTATACGTGTCGCCACTGAAAGCGCTGTCGAACGACATCCACGTGAACCTCGATGCGCCGCTGGCCGGCATCGCCGAATCGCTCGCGCAACTCGGCCTGCCGGTGCCGGCGATCCGTACCGCCGTGCGCACCGGCGACACGACGCAGGCCGAGCGCGCCGCGCTGCGCAAGCGCGCACCGCACATCCTCGTCACGACGCCCGAGTCGCTGTACGTGCTGCTGTCGTCCACGTCGGGGCGGCAGATGCTGTCGAACGTGCGCTCGGTCATCGTCGACGAAATCCATGCGCTCGCGTCATCGAAGCGCGGCAGCCATCTCGCGTTGTCGCTCGAACGTCTCGACGCACTGGCCGGCCATGCGCTGCCGCGCATCGGGCTGTCGGCCACGCAAAAGCCGATCGACGCGGTCGCGCGCTTCCTGGTTGGCGGCCCGGCTGACGCGCCGCGCGACTGCACGATCGTCGACACCGGCCACACGCGCGAGCGCGACCTCGCGCTCGAACTGCCGAACGTGCCGCTCGAACCCGTGATGGCAACCGACGTGTGGGAACAAGTGTACGACCGCATCGCCGGGCTTGCGGCCGCGCATCGCACGACGCTGGTGTTCGTCAACACGCGGCGCACCGCCGAGCGCATGGCGCGCCATCTCGCCGACCGGCTCGGCAAGGAGGCGATCGCCGCGCATCACGGCAGTCTCGCGAAGGAGCACCGCTTCGATGCCGAGCAGCGCCTGAAGCGCGGTGAACTGAAGCTGCTCGTCGCCACCGCATCACTTGAACTCGGCATCGATATCGGCGACGTCGATCTCGTCTGCCAGGTCGGTTCGCCGCGCGGAATCGCTCCGTTCCTGCAGCGCGTCGGCCGTTCGGGGCACCATGTCGGCGGCATACCGAAAGGCCGGCTGTTCCCGCTGTCGCGCGACGAACTCGTCGAGTGCGCCGCGCTGCTCGATTGCGTGCAACGCGGCGAGCTCGACGCGCTGCGTATTCCCGAAGCGCCGCTTGACGTGCTTGCACAGCAGATCGTCGCCGAAGTGGCGTGCACGGAATGGCAGGAAGACGCGCTGTATGCGAGCTTCACGCGCGCGGCGCCGTACGCACGGCTGACGCGCGAGCGCTTCGACGAAGTGATGAAGATGCTCGCCGAAGGCTTCACGAGCCGGCGCGGCGTGCGCGGCGCATACCTGCATCGCGACGTGGTCGGCGGCACCGTGCGCGGGCGCCGCAACGCGATGATGACCGCCACGACGTCCGGCGGCACGATCCCCGACATGGCCGACTACGCGGTGCTGCTCGAACCGCAGGGCATCCAGGTCGGCACCGTCAACGAGGATTTCGCGATCGAGAGCCTGGCCGGCGACGTGTTCCAGCTGGGCAACCAGTCGTACCGGATCATTCGCGTGGAAACGGGCCGCGTGCGTGTCGAGGACGCGCAGGGCCAGTCGCCGAACATTCCGTTCTGGCTCGGCGAGGCGCCGGGGCGCAGCGACGAGCTGTCGGCGGCGGTCGGCCGGCTGCGCGCGCGGCTCGACGGACTGTTCGCCGACGGTGACCGGCTGGCAGCGCATGGCACGAGCCGAGAAAGCATCGTCGACGAGACTGGCAGGAAGTCCATGCCTCGCACCGACGCCAAAGCCGGCGCGAATGTGAAATCAAAGGCCGCCGGCACAGTCGATACGGATGCCTCGCTCGACTTGCGGCCCAACACAGTTGTTTCCGCCTCCGCCGAAAGCCGCCTCGCGCCGGCGTTGCGCTGGCTCGTCGACGATCTGCATCTGTCACCCGACGCCGCCCACCAGATCGCCGACTACCTCGCCCGCACGCGCGCCGCGCTCGGCGCGCTGCCGACGCAGGACACGCTCGTGATGGAGCGTTTCTTCGACGAATCGGGCGGCACGCAGCTCGTGATCCATTCGCCGTTCGGCAGCCGCATCAACCGCGCGTGGGGGCTCGCGCTGCGCAAGCGCTTCTGCCGCAGTTTCAACTTCGAGCTGCAGGCCGCCGCGACCGACGACGCGATCATCCTGTCGCTGTCGCTCGCACACAGCTTCGCGCTCGACGAAGTGTGGCGCTACCTGCGTTCAGCGAGCGCCGAGCACGTGCTGGTCCAGGCCCTGCTCGACGCGCCGATGTTCGGCGTGCGCTGGCGCTGGAACGCGACGACCGCGCTCGCGCTGCCGCGCTTCACCGGCGGCAAGCGCACCGCGCCGCAACTACAGCGGATGAAGAGCGAGGATCTGCTCGCGACCGTGTTCCCCGATCAGGTCGCGTGCCTGGAAAACATCGTCGGCGAGCGCGAGATTCCGCATCATCCGCTCGTCGACCAGACGCTCGACGATTGCCTGCACGACGCAATGGATACCGATGGCTGGCTTGCGCTGCTGCGCCGGATCGAAAGCGGCGCGATCGAGCTCGTCGCGCGCGACCTGCCCGCGCCGTCGCCGCTCGCGGCCGAGATCCTGAACGCGAAACCGTACGCGTTCCTCGACGATGCACCGCTCGAGGAACGCCGCACGCAGGCCGTGCAGTCGCGCCGCTGGAGCGATCCCGAATCGGCCGACGATCTCGGCGCGCTCGACGCCGACGCGATCGATGCAGTGCGCGACGAAGCCTGGCCGCTCGTGCGCGACGCCGACGAAATGCACGACGCGCTGCTCACGCTCGCGTGCATCGCCGATGGCGAAGCGCGCAAACACGAAGGCTGGCTCGACCGGCTCGCGGAACTTGCCGAACGCCGCCGTGCGACGAAACTGGCCGCACCGGGCGGCGCCGCACTGTGGGTGCCGGTCGAACGGCTCGTGTGCGTGCGTGCGCTGCATCCCGACGCGCGCATCACGCCGGCGCTCAAGGTGCCGGCCGCCTGCGCGCAGCCGTGGGAAGCGGATGCCGCACTCGTCGACGTGATCCGCGCGCGACTCACCGGTTTCGGCCCGCTGGCCCTCGATTCGATCGCGACACCGCTCGGGCTGCCGCCTGCGTCGATCGCGACGGCGCTCGCGGCGCTGGAGCGCGAAGGCTATGTGATGCGCGGCCGGTTCACGCCGGGCACGACGACGGACGAATGGTGCGAACGCCATCTGCTTGCGCGCATTCATCGCTATACGGTGAAGCGGCTGCGTCGCGAGATCGAACCGGTCGAGCGCGCAGACTTCATGCGCTTCCTGTTTCACTGGCAACACCTGACGCTCGACACGCGCGGCACGGGCCGCGATGCACTGGCGGCCGTGGTCGAACAGCTCGAAGGCTACGAGGCCGCGGCGAGCGCATGGGAAGACGCACTGCTGCCCGCGCGGCTGACCGACTACATGGCAGGCGGGCTCGACGAGCTGTGCCGCTCGGGCAAGCTCGTGTGGACACGCATCGGCGCACCGGCGCGCGCGGCCGGCACACCCGTGAAGACGACGCCGATCGTGCTGCTGCCGCGCCGCCACCTGTCCGCGTGGCAGGCGCTGCGCGATCCCGATGCGCAACCGGCACTGTCCGCGAGGGCCGCACAGGTACGCGACGCCCTCGCCGCGCACGGCGCGATGTTCTTCGACGCACTGCTCGACGACCTGCACGTGCTGCCCGTCGAACTCGAACAGGCGCTCGGCGAACTCGTGTCGGCCGGCCTCGTGAATGCGGACAGCTACGCAGGCCTGCGTGCGCTGCTGAAGCCCGCCGTCAAGCGCAGCGCGACCTATGCGCCACGCACACGGCGCGGCGGTGCACTGATCGGCGGGATGGACGACGCGGGCCGCTGGGCACTCGTGCAACGCCATGCGCCGCCGGACGATGCGCCAGTGCCGAAACGCGGCCAGGCCGCGACCGACCCCGACGCGCTCGAACACATCGCATGGACGCTGCTGCGCCGTTACGGCGTCGTGTTCTGGCGGCTGCTCGAACGCGAAGCCGACTGGCTGCCGAGCTGGCGCGAACTCGTGCGGGTACTGCAGCGACTCGAAGCGCGAGGCGAGATTCGCGGCGGACGCTTCGTCGCCGGGCTCGCGGGCGAACAGTTCGCGCTGCCCGAAGCGATTCCGATCCTGCGCGAACTGCGGCGGCAGCCAGGCGACGGACAGTACGTATGCGTGACGGGCGCCGATCCGCTGAATCTTGCCGGCACGCTGCTGCCCGGCGACAAGGTGCCGGCGCTGGCCGGCAATCGCGTCCTGTTCCGCGACGGCGTGCCCGTCGCATCGCTGGTTTCGGGAGCGTTCCACTACGCACCCGAACTGTCACCCGCCGCGCGCGAGGATGCCCGCCTGCGGCTCGCACGCCACTGCTGACACCGGCTGACACGCGACACCGCACGGACTACTGATCGCCGGGCCGCGCTGCCGTCGTCATTCGGGTAGCATCGAACGATTTTCCGCGCGGGCTCCCGCGCCCAAACACGACAAGACTCCCGGAGACTGCTGTCCATGCCCTCGCATGTCGATTCGCCCGCCGCTCATCACGCGGGCTCGCTGACGATTTTCCAGGGCGCCGCGCTCTACATCGGCGCGGTGCTCGGCACCGGCGTGATCGCGCTGCCCGCACTGGCCGCCGAGGTCGCGGGCCCGGCCTCGCTGCTCGCCTGGGCCGCGCTGGTCGTGCTGTCCGGGC
>NZ_JAAGPG010000268.1:0-11261 GCF_017104665.1 Burkholderia sp. Se-20378
CGCGGCGGCCGTGCTCGCGTCGTTCGCGCTGATCGCGACCGGTGCGCACTCGCTCGCGGCGTTGATCGCAGGCATCCTGCTGCTCGACGTCGGCGTGCAGGGCATGCACATCTCGAACCAGAGCGTGATCTATGCGCTGGCCGGCAACGCACGCAGCCGCGTGACCACGATCTACCTGACGAGCTACTTCATCGGCGGTGCGTTCGGGTCGTTCGCGGCGAGCGTCGCGTACGGAATCGACGGCTGGCGCGGCGTGTGCGTCGCGGGCGCGGCGCTTGCCGGTGTGCTGATCGCACTGTGGCTCGCGTCGCAGCGCGTCGGTGTGCGGCAGGTCACGCAGTAATGCGATAAGTAGTCGGTTTCCGCAGCACGACGAAAAAAGGCACGCCGCGCGAACCGCGGACGTGCCTTTTTTCATGACGCGGATACCGTCGTGCGTCAGCGCGTCACGATCATGCAGCCTCGTCCGCGAAGTCGATCAGCACCTTCATCGCGCGCTGCCGGTCGCCGGCCAGCTCGAACGCGAGGTTCGCATCGCGCATCGGGAACACGCGCGTGACGGCCGGGCGCAGGTCGACGCGCCCCGCATTGATCAGTTGCACCGCGAGCGCGAATTCCGCGTGAAAGCGGAACGATCCGCAGATCGACAGCTCCTTCGCGACCACGACGTTCTGCGGCAGGCTGACATCGCCGCCGAGCCCGAGCTGCACGACGACGCCGCGCGGACGCATCACGTCCAGCCCGTCGCGCAGCGCGCGCGCATTGCCCGAACACTCGATCATCACGTCGAACGTGCCCTTGTCGGCGCCGTAGCGCTCGACCCAGCCGGCATCGGTCGCCGCATTGATCGTGCGATCGGCGCCGAGCGCGCTCGCCACTTCAAGCGGCGCCTCGACGACGTCGGTCGCGACGATCTCCGCCGCGCCGTGCACACGCGCCGCCGCAACCGCCAGCACGCCGATCGGCCCGCAGCCCGACACGAGCACGCGCTTGCCGATCAGCGGGCCCGCGCGCGACACCGCGCGCAGCCCGACCGCGAACGGTTCAGCGAGCGCGGCGAGCGACAGCGGCACGTGATCGGCGACCTTCACGCACTGCTCCGCATCGCACACGAGTGCGTTGCGGAACGCTCCCTGCACGTGCGGCATCCGCATCGCGCTGCCGTAGAAGCGCATGTCGAGACACTGGTTCGGCAGTCCTTCGAGGCAGTAGCGGCATGCGCCGCACGGCCGGCTCGGATTGACCGCGACGCGATCGCCGACCTTTACCGACGTCACGTCCGGCGCCACTTCCGCGACCGTGCCGGCCACCTCGTGGCCGAGCACCATCGGCTGCTGCAGCCGGATCGCGCCGAAACCGCCGTGCCGGAAGTAATGGAGATCGGAGCCGCAGATGCCGCCCATCGCGACATCGACGCGCACCTGACCCGGGCCGATCTCGCCCGCGTCCTGCTCTTCCACCCGCAGGTCGTTCGGCCCGTGGATCACGACACACATGCAACGCATACGCATGACAGCCTCCTCAGACGACCGGCGTGACCAGCGGCGCACCGGCGAAGTGCGCGGCCAGGTTGTCGCGCACGAGCCAGCCCATCGCCTGGCGCGTCTCGATCGTACCGCTCGCATGGTGCGGCTGCAGCAGCACGTTCGGCAACGCGAGGAAACGCGGGTCGATGCGCGGCTCGTTCCAGAACACGTCGAGCGCCGCGCCGGCGATCGCATTGCGCTCGAGCGCGTCGAGCAAAGCCGGTTCGTCGACGGTCGTGCCGCGCGACACGTTCACCAGATAGCCGTGCGGCCCGAGCGCGTCGAGCACGGCGGCGTCGACGAGGTGGCGCGTCGTCGGCCCGCCCGCGAGCGTGACGATCAGCAGGTCGCACCAGTTGGCCAGCTCGGCGAGGTCGCCGAAGAAGCGGTGCGGACTGTCCGCGCGCGGTGCGACGTCGAAGTAGCCGAGCTCGACGTCGAAGCCCGACAGCCGGCGCGCGATCGTCGCGCCGATCCGGCCGAAGCCGACCACGCCGACGCGCTTGCCGTAAAGCCGCGTGACGAGCGGCATGTCGCCGTCGGACCATGCGCCGGAGCGCACGTACGCGTCGCCGGCGCCGATGCGGCGCATCATCGCGAGCGCGAGCCCGACGCCGAGATCGGCCACATCGCCGGTCAGCACGTCGGGCGTGTTCGTCACACGGATGCCGCGTTCACGTGCGGCGGCGAGATCGATCGCATCGGTACCGACGCCGTAGCAGGAGATGATCTCGAGCTTCGGCAGCGCGGCGATCAGCTCGGCATTCGCGCCGAGATCGCCGCGCGTCGCGATCGCGCGCACGCCGGCGCCGTGTTCGGCGAGGAACGCCGTGCGATCGGTGGCTTCCCACAGCCGGTGAACGTCATAGCCGGCCAGCCATGCGTCGTCCCACGGCTGGTAAGGGCCCGTCATCAGCAGTTCGGGCCGCTGGGTCGATTCGTGCGCCATCTGCGCTTGCTCCTGTCGAGATAAGTTGAATGCGAAAGCGTGCCGGGCCGCGTCAGCCGCCCGGCCCGTTCATGCGTGGCGCGCGAGCGCATCGGTGTCCGGTGCCGGCGTCGCCTGCGCCGCGTCGAGCGGATCGTCGAGATCGCGGTTCAGCGTTTCGGGCATCCGCGACGTCGTGAACAGCGTAATCAGCGTCAGCAACACCAGGTACGCGGCGATCGGCACCCACGCGCGCACGCCGGCCGTATGGTCGCCGCCGTGCATGGCGATCACGGTCGCGATGATCGTCGCGCCGACGAGCGGCGCGATCCCGCCCGCGAGCACCGCCGACACTTCGCGCGAGAACGACACGCCCATGTAGCGATGGCGCGAGCCGAACAGTTCGGGGAGCAGCGCAGCCTGCGCGCCGAGCATCCCCCAGTTCGCGAAGCCCTGCGCGACCGAGATCGCGATCACGCTCGCCACCACGTTGCCGTGGCTGAAGATCCACCACACCGGGAATGCGAGCGCGAGCTGCAGCCACGCGAACGTGCGGTACACGCGCACGCGGCCATAGCGGTCACTCAGCCAGCCGGCCAGCGGCACCGTGCACGCGCCGACGGTTGCCGCGCACACCAGCGCGAGCGCGCCGATCGGCCCCTTCATCCCGATCACGCCGGCGAGATAGCTGACCGCGAGCGCCTGGTAGATCGACGAGCCGCCGTTCTCGGCCATCCGCAGGCCGATGCCGATCAGCAACGTGCGCTTCGAATGCTGCACGGCGCTTTTCAGCGGATTCGCCAGGACCTGCGCGCGCTTCTCGAGCCGCACGAAAGTCGGCGACTCGTGCAACCGCACGCGCATGTAGATCCCGACCGCGACGATCACCGCGCTGAACAGGAACGGCACGCGCCAGCCCCAGCCGTCGGTCACGCGGTCGATGTTCGCGAGCAGCAGGAAATAGACGGCCGCCGCGAGCACCGTGCCGAGCTGGATGCCGAGAAACGGCAGCGACGCATAGAAACCGCGCTTGCCCGGCGGCGCATATTCGGTCATCAGCACCGCGGCGCCGGCCTGCTCCGCGCCGGCACCGAGGCCCTGCAGGATGCGCAGCAGGATCAGCAGCGCGGGCGCCCAGTAACCGGCCGTCGCGAAGGTCGGCAGCACGCCGATCAGCGTGCTCGCGACACCCATCAGCAACACCGTCGCGGTCAGCACGAACTTGCGGCCGATCCGGTCGCCGAGTATGCCGAACACGACGCCGCCGAGCGGGCGCACCGCGAAGCCGACAAAGTAGGTGCCGAAGCTCGCGATCAGCCGCATCTCGGCGGTCTGCGCGGGAAAGAACAGCGGGCCGAACACAAGCGCCGACGCGAGCGTGTACAACGCGAAATCGTAGTATTCGAGCGCGCTGCCGAGCGAGCAGGTCCATGCCGCGCGGTTGAGCTGCCGGGTGTCGACGCCGCGGCGCTCGACGGTCTCGCCCGGCGCACCGGACCCTGCATCGTGCCGCGCGGGCGGCGGGGAAATGCGATCCATCGTTGTCTCCTGTCTCCTGCCTTCCGTTCCGGAACCCGGCGCTTTTGCGCCGGGACATCGGCCCGCTCGTGCGGCGGGCTCTTCTGGGAATTCGGATGCCGGCGCGAGCCGGCGCAACGGCGCTGCGCACACGGCGCAAGCGCCGCCGCTTAAACGGCGCTGGTCAGCCCGCCGTCGACGAACAGCGTCTGGCCGTTCACGAAATCGGACGCGGCCGACGCGAGGAAGATCGCCGCGCCGCACAGCTCGTCGACGCGCCCCCAGCGGCCGGCCGGCGTGCGCTTGCACAGCCAGTCCGAGAACGCTGCGTCGTCGACCAGCGCGCGGTTGAGTTCGGTTTCGAAATAGCCGGGCGCGAGGCCGTTCGCCTGGATGCCGTGGCGCGCCCAGTCGGCGCACATCCCTTTCGTCAGCATCCGCACCGCGCCCTTGGTCGCCGCGTACGGCGCGATCGTCGGCCGCGCGAGCTCGCTCTGCACCGAGCAGATGTTGATGATCTTCCCGCGGCCACGCGCGATCATGTGCCGCGCGACGGCCTGCGCGACGTTGAACACGCCGTCGAGGTTCACGCGCATCAGCGCGTGCCAGTCGTCGGGTTCGAACGCGTCGAGCGGCGCGCGGCGCTGGATGCCCGCGTTGTTCACGAGGATGTCGATCGCACCGACGCGCGCCTCGAAATCGTCGATCGCCGCACGCACCTGCGCGTGCTCGGCAACGTCGAATACCGCGTAATCGGCCGTGAAGCCTTCCTCGCGCAGATGCCGCACGAGCGTCGCGGCCTTCTCCTCATTGCGATCGTTGATGACGATCGCCGCCCCCGCTTCGGCCAGCCCGCGGGCGAGCGTCAGCCCGATTCCGCGTCCGGAACCGGTAATCAGTGCGCGGCGGCCGTCGAGGCGGAACCGTTCAAGCGCGTTGGTCATGCGTGTCTCCTCGTGCCAGTCGAGCCGGCGGCCCATCGCGGCCGGTCTCGCGTTGACGGTATCTTCGGCCGCCGGCCGGGCGCCGCGCCAATGGTCTTTTTTGATCCGGTTATCATGAAACTTGATTACCGCCCTCTCCTGCCCGCCACCCATGGAACTCAAGCAATTGCGCGCCTTCGTCACGCTCGCGGAAGAGCTGCATTTCGGGCGCGCCGCGCAGCGCCTGTTCATCGTGCAGCCCGCGCTGAGCATGCAGATCAAGGCGCTCGAGGAAGAACTCGGCGCGCGCCTGTTCGAGCGCGACCGGCACAAGGTCGAACTGAGCGATACGGGGCGCGTGTTCCTGCCCGAAGCGCGCGCCACGCTGCAGCAGGCCGCGCGCGCGGAACAGATGGCGCGGCTGTCGAGCCGCGGCGAGATCGGTACGCTGCGGATCGCGTTCGTGTCGTCGGTGCTGCCCGTGCTGCTGCCGGCCGTGCTGCGCACGATGCGCGAGCGCTATCCGCTGATCACGCTCGAACTGAAGGACCTGCCGACGCCCGACCAGATCGCCGCGCTGCGCGACCGGCGGATCGATTTCGGGATGATCCGGCTGCCGGCTGCGTATGCGGGCATCGACACGCGCGTGGTGCTGGAGGAAGGCTTCGTCGTCGCGCTGCCGCTCGACCATCCGCTCGCCGCGCACGATGCGATCTCGCCGGCCGCGCTGCGCGGCCAGCCCGCGTTCGTGCTCGCGCGCCGCTACGCGCCGGGCTTTCACGACGACATGCTGCTCGCGCTGAGCCGCGCGGGCACGACGCTCGAGATCGCGCAGGAGTTCGGGGAATTCACGACGATGCTCGCGCTCGTCGCGGCGGGGATGGGCATCGGGCTGATTCCGGCGGAAGCCGCCAGCGCGCTGCCGCCGAACGTGCTCGCGCGGCCGCTCGACCTGGCCGGGCACCGAACGGGCATCGGCCTCGCGTGGACCGACCTCGACAGCCCGCTGAAGCGCGCGTTCGTCGCCGCGCTCGAGCAGGTGACGGCAGCATCGAGCAATAACGGCGGGCAATAGCCGCGGGCAATAAAAAAGCCCGGCCGGAAACCCGGGCCGGGCTCGTTCGCTGCGCCGGCCGCCTTGCGGCGGCCGCGCAACGTGCGGGATTACTTCGCGTTCGCGAATGCGACAGCCGTATCCAGCATGCGATTCGAGAAACCCCACTCGTTGTCGTACCAGCTCGACACCTTCACGAGGCGGCCCGACACCTTGGTCAGCGTCGAGTCGAACGTCGACGAAGCCGGGTTGTGGTTGAAGTCGATCGACACCAGCGGTGCGGTGTTGTAGCCGAGGATGCCCTTCAGCGCGCCTTCCGATGCTTCCTTCATGATCGCGTTGACTTCCTCGACCGTCGTGTCGCGCTTCGCGATGAACGACAGGTCGACGATCGACACGTTGATCGTCGGGACGCGAATTGCGTAGCCGTCGAGCTTGCCGTTCAGTTCCGGCAGCACGAGGCCGACCGCCGAAGCAGCACCCGTCTTGGCCGGGATCTGGCTGTGCGTGGCCGAACGCGCGCGGCGCAGGTCTTCGTGATAGACGTCCGTCAGCACCTGATCGTTGGTGTAAGCGTGGATCGTCGTCATCAGGCCCGTTTCGAGGCCGATCTTGTCGTGCAGCGGCTTGACGAGCGGCGCGAGGCAGTTCGTCGTGCACGATGCGTTCGAGATCACGGTGTGCTCGGCCTTCAGCACGTCGTGGTTCACGCCGTAGACGATCGTTGCGTCGACGTCCTTGCCGCCCGGCGCCGAGATGATCACCTTCTTGGCGCCGCCCTTCAAGTGCGCGCTCGCCTTTTCCTTGGTCGTGAAGAAGCCCGTGCACTCCATCACGATGTCGACACCGAGCTCGCCCCACGGCAGTTCGGCCGGGTTGCGGTTGGCCAGCACGCGGATCCGGTCGCCGTTGACGATGAGGTAATCGCCGTCGACCGACACTTCGCCCGGGAACTTGCCGTGCGCGGTGTCGTACTGGGTCAGGTGCGCGTTGGTCTTCGCATCGCCCAGGTCGTTGATCGCGACGATCTCGATGTCATGCTTCTTGCCGTTCTCGTAGAACGCGCGCAGCGTGTTGCGGCCGATACGGCCGTAGCCGTTGATTGCGACGCGAATCGTCATGGTCTATCTCCTGATGGCTGAAAAAATTCGTTTCGTGCAGCTTCACGGTGCGACGCGCGTGAGGGGTGGCGCGCGTCGCGTATGTCTCTTTAGGCCAGCACGGCCTTGGCGGTCTCGACGACGTGCTCGACGGTGAAGCCGAAGTACTTGAACAGCACGCCGGCCGGTGCCGATTCACCGAACGTGTCGATCCCGACGACGCCGCCTTCGAGGCCGACGTACTTGTGCCAGAAGGCCGTCACGCCCGCTTCGATCGCGACGCGGCGCACGCCGTGCGGCAGCACGCGTTCGCGGTATTCAGCGTCCTGGCGGTCGAACACGTTGGTCGACGGCATCGACACGACGCGGGCTGCGATGCCTTGCTGCGCGAGCGGCTCGACGGCCTTCATCGCGAGTTCGACTTCCGAGCCCGTCGCGATCAGGATGATCTTGCGCGCGACGATCTCTTCGTCCCAGTCCTTCAGCACGTAGCCGCCCTTCTCGATGTTCGCGATCTGCGAATCGGTACGCGGGTTGAACGCGAGGTTCTGGCGGCTGAAAATCAGGCTCGACGGACGGTCGGCGGCGATCGCGTGGGTCCATGCGACGGCTGTTTCAACCGTGTCGGCCGGACGCCACACGTCGTGGTTCGGGATCAGGCGCAGGCTCGACACGTGCTCGATCGACTGGTGCGTCGGGCCGTCTTCGCCGAGGCCGATCGAATCGTGCGTGAACACGAAGATCGACGGCAGCTTCATCAGCGCGGCCACGCGCAGCGCGTTGCGGCTGTAGTCGGAGAACGTCAGGAACGTGCCGCCGAACGGCTTGTGGCCGCCGTGCAGCGCGAGGCCGTTGATCGCGGCGCTCATGCCGAATTCGCGCACGCCGTAGTTGATGTGGTTGCCCAGCTGGACGCCCGGGCCTTCCGGATTCGCACGGACGGCCTTCGACGCCTTCCAGTTGGTCAGGTTCGAGCCGGTCAGGTCGGCCGAGCCGCCGAGCAGCTCGGGCAGCGCGGCAGCCAGGCCTTCGATCGCCTGTTGCGACGCCTTGCGGGTCGCCACCGTCTCGCCGCGCTCGTTCGCGCCGGCGATGATCGCCGCAGCCTTCTCGGCCCAGTCGGCCGGCAGCTGGTTGGCCATCCGGCGCTCGAATTCAGCGGCTTCTGCCGGGAACTTGGCGCGATAAGCGGCGAACGTCGCATCCCATTCGGTTTCCGCGCGCTTGCCGGCTTCCTTCGCGTCCCATGCCGCATAGACTTCCTGCGGAATCACGAACGGCGCCCACGTCCAGCCGAGCGCTTCGCGCGTCTTCGCGATTTCTTCCGCGCCGAGCGCCGCGCCGTGCACGTCGTGGCCGCCGGCCTTGGTCGCCGCGCCCTGGCCGATCACCGTCTTGCAGCAGATCAGCGTCGGCTTGTCCGACAGCTTCGCCTTCGCGATGGCTGCGTCGACCGCGTCGACGTCATGGCCGTTCACGTGCGGGATCACGTTCCAGCCGTAGGCTTCGAAACGCTTCGGGGTGTCGTCGTGGAACCAGTTCACGACGTCGCCGTCGATCGAGATGCCGTTGTCGTCGTACAGCGCGATCAGCTTGTTCAGCTTCAGCGTGCCGGCGAGCGAGCAGGCTTCGTGCGAGATGCCTTCCATCAGGCAGCCGTCGCCGAGGAACACGTACGTGTGGTGATCGACGATCTTCGCGCCGTCACGGTTGAACTCGTCGGCCATCAGCGCTTCGCCGAGTGCCATGCCGACCGCGTTCGCGAGACCCTGGCCGAGCGGGCCGGTGGTCGTCTCGACGCCCGGCGTGATGCCGTATTCCGGGTGGCCCGGCGTCTTCGAGTGCAGCTGGCGGAAGTTCTTCAGCTCTTCCATCGGCAGGTCGTAGCCGGTCAGGTGCAGCAGCGAGTACAGCAGCATCGAGCCATGGCCGTTCGACAGCACGAAGCGGTCGCGGTCCGCCCAGTGCGGGTTCGTCGGGTTGTGCTTCAGATGGCGCGACCAGAGCGCGACGCCGATTTCGGCCATGCCCATCGGCATGCCGGGGTGGCCGGAGTTCGCTTGCTGGACGGCGTCCATTGCGAGCGCACGGATCGCGTTGGCCATCAGGGTGGTGGAGGCGGGAGACGAAGTCGTCATGTCGAGTCCGGAGAACGAGTCGAGGAAACGGGGGCACGGCGGCATCCGGAAGCTCGAGCGTCAATCGTTCCCGGCGCGCGGTGCGGCGCCTGACGGACGCGAAGCGGACGGAGCCTACGGACGGGGCTGCAAAGCTCGTCATTTTAACAGATGGGCTGACATTTCCCTTGTCCATCCACAGTGTTCCGGCACGGTTTTCCGTCAAACCGCCCGCCTCCTATAATTCAGACGTCGGAACTGCCAGCCCTGAGCGGCCCGCCCGTGAGCACAACTCTTCTCTTTCACCCAACGCCCGATGCCGCCTACGGCTTCCCGAACGCGCGGCGGCTCGCGCGCGTCGCGTCCCCGCACCAGCAGATCGAAGTCTGGGAGACCCCGCAGCTCGGCCGCCTGTTCACGCTGGACGGCCGGCCGATGACGTCGGTTGGCGACGAGTACGTCTATCACGAGTGCATGACGCACCCGGCCGCGCTCGCGCATCCGGCGCCGCGCCGGGCGCTCGTGCTCGGCGGCGGCGACGGCGGTGCAGCACGCCAGTTGCTCAAGCATGCGTGCATCGAGCGGATCGTGATCGCGGAACTCGACGACGAGGTGGTCGGGATGGCGCGCCGCTATCTCGACGACGTGCACCAGGGTGCGCTCGACGACCCGCGCGTCGAGGTCGTGATCGGCGACGCCGCGCATTTCGTCGAGTCGACCGTCGAGCATTTCGATCTCGTCGTGTTCGACCTCACGCCGCCCGATTCGCCGGCGGCCGGCCTCTATACGCGCGCGTTCTACGCGCGGCTCAAGCGGATCCTGACGCCGTGCGGCGCGATCTCGATGCACCTCGGCTCGCCGGTATTCCACGCGGCGCGCATCGCCGCGCTGCTCGACGACCTGCGCGCGTGCTTCGCGGTCGTCGACCCGTTGTCCGCGCACGTGCCGCTGTACGGCTCGCAGTGGCTGATGGCGATCGCGAGCGACACGCTCGATGCAGCCGCGCTGTTCGCACACGACATCGACGAACGGCTCGCGGCCCGCCGCGTCCACGGATTGCGCTACTACGACGCGCGACTGCATGCGTCCCTCTTTGCCCTGCCGTGCGCGCTGCGCGATACACTGGGCGTCCGCCGCTGAGCGTCCACGCGGCCGCCTCGTTCCGGTTTTCCATCGCGTCTTCGCAGGAGGCGTGATGTGCAGCGCCGGGGCGGAACGCCCCGGACGCCGCGCCGCCCCCTGAACGAACGCCCGAGCATGGAATCAGAGCACGTGCCCAAGCGCCCACACAGGAGATTTTCATGACCGATCCACGTCCGGCCAACGTGCCTTGGTTGACGCCCTACCTGGCCGTACGCAATGCGCGCGCGGCGATCGATTTCTTCAAGGCCGCATTCGGCTTCGAGCTGCGCGACGTGCACGACGAAGACGGCGCGATCATGCACGTCGAGATGGCCTACCGCGGCCAGCTGATCGTGATGTTCGCGCCCGAAGGCGCATTCGGCTCGACCGCGCTCACGCCGAAGAGCGCGAACGCCACCGCGCCGCAGTCGTTCTACCTGTATGTCGACGACGTCGACGCCACCTGGCAGCGCGCGCTCGACGCGGGCGCGAAGTCGCTGAGCGCGCCGCAGGATCAGTTCTGGGGCGACCGGTTCGCGCAGATCGAGGATCTCGACGGCTACCGATGGGCGCTCGGCCGCCGTCTCGACGCATGACCCCAACCGTTACACGCATGAACGAAGCCACCACCACCGCGGCCGTGCCGCGCTTTTTCGTCGACGCGGCCCTGCGCGCCGACGCCACGCTCGCGTTGCCGGCCGATGTCGCGCGCCACGTGCAGGTACTGCGCCTGCAGCCCGGCGACGTGCTCGCGCTGTTCGACGGCACCGGCGGCCAGTACCGCGCGCGGCTCGTCGAGATCGACAAGCGCAGCGCGCTCGCGCAGATCGACACGTTCGAACCGGCCGAAGCCGAGCCGCCCTATCGCGTGACGCTCGCGCAAGGCATCGCCGGCGGCGACAAGATGGACTGGGTGATCGAGAAGGCGGTCGAGCTCGGCGTGGCGGCAGTCGTACCGCTGTCGACCGCGCGC
>NZ_JAAGPG010000269.1:0-241 GCF_017104665.1 Burkholderia sp. Se-20378
GGAGCATTAAAAAAAAAAAAAAGAACACACCTTCCTACGCCTTCTCTTCGCAGCCCCCAACATCCCCTTCACGCTACTGCCAATATTCCCCCTCAATCCGCACCCTCTCCACCTGACCCCTGCTCCTCGCCGCCTCCACTCAATCCTACACCCCTCACCTTCACCCCCGCACCCCACGTCACCCTTCCACTTCTCCTCACACATTACCCTTTCTTACACCTCTCTCCCCACCACCCACCAT
>NZ_JAAGPG010000270.1:0-11436 GCF_017104665.1 Burkholderia sp. Se-20378
CGAGCGGCACGAGCGGCACGAGCGGCACGAGCGGCACGAGCGGCACGAGCGGCACGAGCGGCACGAGCGGCACGAGCGGCACGAGCGGCACGAGCGGCACGAGCGGCACGAGCGGCACGAGCGGCACCAGCGGAACCAGCGGCACAAGCGGCACCCCCGGCACGAACGGCATCATCAGCTCGGTCGGCGCGGTCGTCATGGACGTCGGCGCCACGATCACCGGCACGAGCCCGCCCGGACCGACCAAGGGCGTGACCACCGGCCTCGGCAACACGGTCACCGGCGCAGGCACGATCATCCGCGACACGTCGAACGCCGTGAGCAACGGCATCGGTCAAACCGGCTTCACGGCGAACCCCGTCGGTACGACGGTCGCCGGGCTGGGCTCCATCGTCGGCTCGACCAGCAACCCGGTCACCGGCCTCAGCGACACGGTGAAGGCGCTCGGCACCGGCCCGCTGTCGCCGTTGGCGCCGCTCACGACGCCGGTCGGCGGCCTGCTCGACACCGTCGCCGGTGGCCTCAAGACGGGCGGCACCATGCTCGGCTCGGCCCTGTCGTCGGGCCCGGTCCAGCAGACGACGCAGGCGATCAGCACGGCGATCACGCCGCTCGTCACGACCGTCGGCCAGGTCACGCAGCAGGTCGGCACGGCGACCGGCCTCGGGCAGCCCGTCGCGGGCCTGCTCGGACAGATCGGCGGCGCGATCACGTCGGCGGGATGGAAGGTCACGTCCACGTCGCCCCAGCCGCTGGTCGGCGGCGTCGGTGAACTCGTTCGCGCGGTCGGCAACACCGTGACCAACGCGGGCGGTCTCGTGAACCCGAACGGTGCGAACGGCGCGGTGCCTGTTGCGGGCCTGGTGACGAGCGTGGTCGGCGGCATTCCGGCGACCGTCCACAACGGTTCCGCGACCGGCACGGGCGGTACGGGCGGCGGCTCACCGCTGGGTGGTCTCTCCAACCCGCTCGCACCCGTTACGGGGCTGGTGGGTGGCCTGCTGGGCGGCTTGGGTGGCCTGGGCGGCAAGTAGTCGATCGATTTCGATCGTCACGGCGGTAACCGGCCAAACGAACATCGGCCGCCGGTTACCGCCGACCAGAATTGCTTGATGATCCCCCTGCGGGAAGCGGATCGGACGGGGCCTCTCGATGTATCAATCGCGAACGACGTCGCGCTGCGACGGCGGCCGCGCCAGCCCGCGTGCGGGCAGCGGCGTCGACATCACGATCGACGTGCGTGTTTCGCCGTACAGGTTGATGCGTTCGATCAGTTGTTCGAGATGCGTCATGCTGATCGCGGCGAGCCGCAACATGTACGAGTCCGCGCCCGTCACGTGATGGCATTCGACGACTTCGGGAATCGTCTCCAGCAGCCGGAGGAATTTCGCTTTTGCCGGTTGCTGCACCGTGATGCCGATCAGGGCGCTGACCGGATAGCCGGCCGCGGCGGGATTGATCCGGGCCGTGTAGCCCTCGACGACGCCGGCCGCTTCGAGCCGCTTCACGCGCTCCGTCACCGCCGGCACCGACAGGTGCACCTGGCGCGCCAGCTCCGTGTAGCTGATGCGGCCGTTGGCCTGCAACAGCGTCAGTACCTTCCAGTCCAGATCGTCCATCGCGGCGGGATTTTTTAAGGCGGAGTGGCCATTTTTCCTTAAAAACCGCATTCAGCGATGACGGGACTTTCCCTACGATGCCTGTTCCACCCGTTACATGTCGCAAGGAGCAGGCGATGCTGTTCATCAAGTCCGTCGTCGTGGGGCTGTCGATCGCGGTGCCGGTCGGGCCGATCGGCATGCTGTGCATCCAGCGCAGCCTGAGCCGCGGCTTTCAGGCGGGATTCGCGACAGGCGTCGGCGCCGCGTGCGCCGATGCGATCTACGGCCTGCTCGGTGCGCTCGGCATCGCAGGCATCGCCACGGCATTCCCGATGCTGACCGTCGGGTTGAAAATCGGCGGCGGCGCGTTTCTCGTGTGGCTGGCGTGGACCGTCGCGCGCCAGGCGCCGGCCGCGTCGACGGCAGAGCGCGACCTGCCGCGCACGACCGTCCTGCGCGATTTCCTGACGACGTTCGGCCTGACGCTGTCGAACCCGATGACGATCCTGTCGTTCGTCGGGATTTTCGCGGCGCTCGGTCCGCTGTCGGGGGCGCAGGAAGGGGCGATGGGGTCGGCCGTGGCGCTGATGGTCGCCGGTGTGTTCATCGGTTCGGCAACGTGGTGGCTGTGCCTGAGCGGTACGACCGCCGCGCTGCGCACGAAGATGTCGTTCGCGTTCATGCACGGGCTGTCGCGCGTGTCGGCCGCGGTGATCGCCGTATTCGGCGTGATTCAGGTCGTCGCGGGCGTGCGCGGGGTCATTTAGGCCGGTCTACGTATCGCGTGTATCGCGTTGCGACCGGATCGCGTCGACCGTCGTCCGGAGATGCGCGAGCAACTCGAGCACGACGGCTTTCCGGAAATACTGGTTCATTCGCGTGCTGACGACGAGCTCGGACGGCAACGCGTCGATCGCACGCTGAACCGACAGCAGATCGTCGACGAGTCGCGCCAGCGCATCGTGATCCCGCGTGGCCACCGCAACCGCGATCTCGTCCGGCCAGAAACCGAATGCGTCGATGCCGCAGCATGCGGCGACACAATCTGTCTCCAGGGCATCGAGCAAAGGCATGACCTCTGCCAGACAGGCATCGATCGCGACCTGACCGCCCGACAGATCGCCGAATTCGATCCACCGATTCGGGCCGATGCTGATGTCGTTCTTGTACGGTTTGTCGTTCATCGGTTGACGCTCGCCGGATGGATTCAATTCGACGCCGGCAAATGCGCACGCACGAAGCGTGCGATTTCCTGGCTCAGTTCCCTGTCCTCGGGCGCGCCCATGAACCCGCCATGCGGCATCCCTTCGAATACGTGAAGCTCGGTCGGCACCTGCGCGCGGCGCAACGCGCGATGCAGGCGCACCGCGTTCGACAGGAACAGGTCGCGCGTGCCGCTCTGGATGAACGTCGGCGGGAAGCCGGCGGCGAAATCGCCGAACAGCGGCGACAGATACGGATGCGCGAGATCGGCGCCGTTCGCGTAGAGCAGGTTGTTCGGCATCAGCGAGGCCGGCAACACGACGTCGACGAGACGGTTGGTTTCGAAGCTGTCGCCGGATTCGGTCAGGTCGACTTCCGGCGACAGCAGCACCAGCGCGGCCGGCAGCGGCAAGCCTTCGTCGCGGGCCCGCAGCACCATCGCGGCGGCGAGGTTGCCGCCCGCCGAGCGTCCGCCGATGACGATGTTTTCGGGTGCGTAGCGCTCCAGCACGTAAGCATACGTCGCGATGCAATCGTCGAGCGCGGCCGGATACGGATGCTCGGGCGGCAGGCGATAGTCGACGCCGTAGCATCGAATGCCGAGCCGGTCGGCCTGCATCTGCGCGCCGGCGCGGCACGCGGCGCCGCCGCCGAGCACCAGCGCGCCGCCATGCAATTCGATGTACGCGCATTCGCCGGAAGCGGCCGCTTCGGGCGTGGCGACATGCACGTCCGCCGCACCGGCCCGGATCGTCTCCACGCGCGAGCGCAGATAGCCGCCGAGCTGCTCGATGGCCGCCGCGTAGTGCGCGTCGGCGGCCGCCTTCACGCGCATCCATGCGTCGAAATCGTCCGGGGGCGGCATCACGTGCAGTGCGTTCAGCGGCACGCCGTCGTTGCCGACCAGTCGTTGCAGCGCGGTTCGCGCTTCTTCGCTGATCGAGGCCGGGAAGGGGACGACACGGCTCGGCAGGACGACGCCATCGGGTTTGTCTTTCATCGATTCGGTTCTGTTGGACGTTGGACGAGTCATGCGGCAGAAGGCCAGTGGCGCAGCATCACGTCCAGCGCATCGAGACTGCGCGACCACGACGAGTCGGACGCCGGTGCGCTGTGCGAGAAGCCGCCCGCGCTTTCGAGCGTGACGTAGCCCATGAAAAAGCCGCCGAGCAGACGGATCGCATGCGCCTGTTCGGTTTCCGGAATGTCGTAGCTGCGCAGCACGGCCGAGGTCATTCTGACGAGCTGGCCGCCCGCGCTTTCGGCGGCGCGTTCGGCGCTCACCGGGTGGCGCGCTGCAGCAAAGCGACCGGGGTGCTCGCGTGCGTAGTCGCGATAGACGTTGGCGAGCGCGGTCAGCGCGTCCTTGGCGGTGCGGCCGGCCAAGGCGTCGGTCGCGCGATCGGCGAGCTCCTTCAGCGCGAACAGGGCGATGCGGCTCTTGAGGTCGTCGAAACTCGGGACGTGGGAGTACAGGCTGGCGAGCTTGACGTCGAAGCGACGCGCGAGGGCGGCACCGGTCAGGTGCTCGAAGCCGGTTTCATCGGCGAGCTGCGCGCCCGCTTCGACGAGTTTGTCCAGGGTGATGCCGGCGCGTGGCATGGCGAATGCTACTCGAATTAGTCAAAAACCTAATTCTATTAGTTTCGATGGCGATGTCAATTTCACGAACTCGGCCTCCGCCATGTTCGTGACGATCACCCCAGCTCGAACGACGTCACCCCGAACACGCGCTCGATCGCAATCGCCGGCGCTTCTTTCGTGTACATCCGTGCGGTTTCGAACACGCTCGTCATGCCGTGCCGTTCCGCCAGTGCGACGGCCGCGGGGTTCGTTTCCGGCACGTCGAGCACGATGACCTCGCCGGGCATGTGCGCCGCAAGCGCACGAAACAGCCCGGTGGCAACGCCTGAGTCGTCGGCGAAAAGCGGGCCGATCTTGCAGCCCGTCCTGCAACGGCGCACGACACCGTAGCCGGCGACTCGACCGCCGTCGATCGTCGCGAGCGCAACGGCATCCGGCTGCGCGATCCAGGTGGTGACGAAACGCTCGCGCGCGGCGGGAAAGCATTCGCGATCGTAGGCAAGCAACTGCTCGAACGGTACGTCGGCCGCGGCCGCCACGTGCGCGCACCCGATGCCGTTCACGCGCCCCTCGTAGCGGATGTTGCGGTACGCGAGCGCGAATCCGGACTTCCTGTAGTTCGCCTGCTGGGCTACGACGCCATCGAGCCCGATGTTGCGGTCGCCGAGGTAACGCATGCCATGCTGCCAGGTTCGGATGCCGAAACCTTGGCCGCGAAACCCGGGTTTCACGATGTAGAGACCGATGAAGCCAAAGCGGTCGTCGTAGGCGACAGCCGAGATGCACGCGACCGGTTCGCCGCGCCAGACGCCGACGAAGAACCCGGCCGGGTCTGCTGCCCTGAAACAGGATGGATCGTGCAGGCCGGGGTTCCAGCCTTCCGCAGCCGCCCATTCGACCGACAGGGCTACGTCGTCGGCCGACATGGTGCGCACGATGAAGTCTCCGCCTTGATCCATGGTTCACCCCAGTCGCTGCGCTCAGGATGGCGCGTTGCATGACGGTCAATGCATCGGTGAAGCGCGGGCAGGCAGCGCCGTGGCTGCCGATCGGGCCATCATAATCCCAAGGGCGGGTGCCAGAGCGGGAAGGTCGGTCCGCGCCGTCGACGGGCGCCACTCAGCCGCGCCCCGCGAAACCCGGATTCCCTGCGGTTGACATGCAATAAAATCATTGCATATCATGCGCAATGAACGCCGAACAGCTTGACCATGTTTTCAAGGCGCTTGCCGACCCCATCCGCCGCAGGATCATCGATCGGTTGCGCGAGCAGCCCGATCAGTCGCTTTTCCAGATTTGCGCGGTAGCCGTTGCAACGGGGGAAAAAGCCATCTCCCGGCAGGCAGTGACCCAGCATCTCGACATGCTGGAGAAGGCCGGGCTGGTTCGCATCTCCTGGTCGGGCCGAACCAAGATCCATTCTCTCGATCTCCAGCCGCTGCGGGAAGCGGCGGACATCTGGCTTCAGCGACATCTCGAGGAAGGAAAGAACCCATGAGAATCTACGTCACGTCCGTCTTTGTCGACGACCAGTCCAGGGCGCTGGACTTCTACACGAACACGCTCGGATTCGTCGTGAAACATGACGTGCCGCTGGGCGAGCACCGCTGGCTCACCGTCGTATCGAGCGAAGCGCCTGGTGGAACGGAACTGCTGCTGGAGCCGAGCGAGCACCCGGCGGTTGGCCCGTTCAAGAACGCGCTGGTCGAAGACGGCATACCCGCGGCCTCATTCCAGGTCGATGATCTGGACACCGAATACAGGAAACTGCGCGCGCAGGACGTCAGGTTCACCGTGCCCCCGATGGATGCCGGCACGGTCCGCATGGCCGTGTTCGACGATACCTGCGGAAACCTGATTCAGCTCATCGAGATGAAGGACAAGCAAGCGCCGTCACATTGATTTCGCGAGGTGGTCGATGCAGGTCACGGAACATGAGGTCGTCATCGCCGGCGGCGGCCCCACCGGCTTGATGCTGGCCGGCGAGCTGGCGCTGGCCGGCGTCGATGTCGCCATCGTCGAACGCCGCCCCGATCAGACGCTCGCGGGTTCACGCGCCGGCGGGCTGATTGCGCGGACGCTCGAGATCTTCGATCAACGCGGCATCGTGGAGCGGTTCCTCGCCGAAGGCCAGAAGGCGCAAGTCACCGGGTTTGCGTCGATTCGCCTGGACATCAGCGATTTCCCGACCCGGCACAACTACGTGCTCGGGCTGCGCCAGAAACATATCGAGCGCATTCTCGCCGGGTGGGTCGACGAGCTGGCGGTACCGATCTATCGCAGTTGTGAAGTGACGGGTTTCGCGCAGGACGACACGGGCGTCACCATCGAGCTGTCCGGTCGTGCGCCACTGCGGGCGCGCTATCTCGTCGGGTGCGATGGCGGCCGGAGTCTCGTTCGCAAAAGCGCCGGCATCGAGTTTCCAGGATGGGATGCGACGACCAGCAGCATTCTCGCCGAGTGCGAGATGACCGATGAGCCGCCGTTGGGCGTCCATCGCACGGCATTGGGTATCCATGCGTTCGGGCGCGAGGCGTACGAAATTCGCGACGGCAAGATCGTCTTTGCCACCGAAGGCCCCGTCGGCGTCATGGTGACTGAAAAGGCAGTCGGCGCGAAAGCCGAGCCCACGCTGGACGAGCTGAAGGAAGCACTCGTCGCCGCATGCGGAACCGACTACGGCGTTCATAGCCTGACGTGGATTTCCCGGTTCACCGACATGGCGCGACAAGCGGCCACCTACCGCAACGGCCGCATTCTCCTGGCCGGCGATGCCGCGCACGTGCATTCTCCGGTGGGCGGAAAGGGCCTCAACATCGGCGTGCTGGACGCGGTGAACCTGGGCTGGAAACTGGCCCAGGTGGTGAAAGGAACGTCGCCCGACGGGCTGCTCGATACGTATCACGCCGAGCAACATCCGGTTGCGGCCCGCGTGCTGCGCACGACGATGGCGCAGGTTGCGTTGCAGCGTACCGATGACAGCACCGAAGCATTGCGTGAAGTCGCGGCGGAATGGCTTCGCATGGATGAGCTTCGCAAGCGCGTCGCCGCCGAGATGTCCGGGCTCGGGATCCGTTACGCACTCGGGGAAGGGCATCCGCTGATCGGTCGCCGCATGCCGGACCTCGATCTGATTACGGCTGACGGTTCCGTGCGCGTCTTTGCGCTGCTCCGGAACGCTCGGCCGGTGCTATTGAATCTCGGCGCACCCGGTAGCGTCGATATCACGGGCTGGCCGGATCGAATCGAACGGGTTCACGCCCGGTACGACGGCCCATGGGATCTGCCCGCGCTAGGCCAGGTTGCCGCGCCGACATCCGTTTTGATCAGGCCCGATGGATATGTCGCGTGGGCGGGTATCGACACACAGGACGGCCTTCGGAATGCGATGAACACCTGGTTTGGGCCTCCCCGGTAGGCGTGTCGTCATCATCGCGCCGGATGACGTTTTCGACACGGCGTACCAGTCGTCCGGGAGGTGCGGCCAGGGCGCCGCGTTTTGTCCCGCAGTGGGCGCCGTCGAGTCTTGCCGGCTGGTGTGGGACGGCCATGTGCGCTTCGCGGCCGAAGCAGCCGTTGCGCAAGCCCGGTCGCGCGGGCCCCGGCGTATGTTCCGACCGGGGCCGTGCCGCTCAACACGTCAAGGCCTTCGCGTTACCCCATCAGAACGTATAAGTCACCTTCCCGAACGCCGTCCGCCCGAGCGTGTTGTACCCATACGCGGTCATGTACTGCCGATCGAACAGATTCGACACCGTCGCCGACACCGTCACGTGCGAGTTGATCCGGTACGAAGCACGCAGCCCCACCGTCAGGTACGAAGGCAGATAGGTCGAATTCGCCGGATCGTCGAACGTCGTGCCGCCGTAAAGCAGCGACGCGCCCGTGCTCAACGCATGCAGGTGCAGTTCATCCCACGTGTGATCGATGTTGAGGCTGACCGTCTGGCGCGGCCGGCGGTTGAGCCACGAATCGTTGGTTTCGTCCTGCGGATTCAGGATCCCGACCGCGAGGCTCACCGGCGTCGAACGGCCGATCGTCCCCTTGTACGACAGGTCGATTCCGCGAATATGCGCGCGACCGATGTTCACCGGCGAGAACGTCGCCGGGTTGTACGCGATCAGGTTGGTGACCCGCGTGTCATAGATCGCGGCCGTGAACGTACCGTACGACGTGTTCGCATCGACCGCAGCCTCGACCGACGTGTTGCGTTCCGGGCTGAGATTCGGATTCCCGTAGCCGGGGTAATACAGGTCGTTGAACGTGGGCAGCTTGAACGCATTGCCGTACGACACGCGCGCCGTGTACACCGGC
The DNA here is from genome assembly GCF_017104665.1 of Burkholderia sp. Se-20378. Lineage (NCBI taxonomy): Bacteria > Pseudomonadati > Pseudomonadota > Betaproteobacteria > Burkholderiales > Burkholderiaceae > Burkholderia > Burkholderia sp. Se-20378. Next base: position 8,703 of record NZ_JAAGPG010000270.1, read on the forward strand.
GTGATCGCCCACGACAGCGCCGCATTGCCCGTATTCACCGACTGGCCGGCGATGATTTCGTGACGCCCCGCGAGGAACATCGTCACGCTGCCGAGCGTTGCCGACTGATGCAGCGAGAACGCGGAATCATTGCGCGTCGGCACGCCGTTCGGAATGTCGACCGGCAGGAATGCCTGCTCGCGCGTGAAGTCGTACGCGAGCTTGGTTTCGCCGGACAGCGGCAGCCCGAACAGATGGAATCCGCGCTCCTGATGCGTCAGCGACGTCGACGTGCTGATGCGCTGCGAATTGATCTGGTCGGTCGGGATGGTCGGATCGCTCGCGTAGATGAACCCGCGATCGTTCGAATAACCGAAGGACTGGTCGAACTGCGTGTCCGGCGTGATGTCGAGGTGGAACGCGATACCGGTCGTCAGCTGATGATCGAGCTGGCGGTTCGCATAGCCGCTGTTGTCGTAGGACAGATCGGACCGGTGATACAGCGCGAACGTCGAGATCGACCAGTTGTCGCGCGCGTAGCCGAGGCGCGCATCGAGATCCTGCGCGTGGTACGGGTTGCGGCCTGCCTCATGCCCGTATGCAAAGGGCCGCGTCGCGTCGATGCCGGCCGTGTTGTACGAGTGCAGGCCGAGCGAGTAGGTGAGCCCGCCGAGCGCGGCGAGCGGCCCGGTCGACGGCACCGTGCCCGACGTGCGCAGCTGCGTGTCGAACGTCTTGTTCGACCCGCCGCCGAACGACACGGTGGTCTGGTTCGGCTGGTTGGCCGCGCGGCGCGTGAAGAGTTGCACGACGCCGCCCATCGCATTGGCGCCGAACGACGCGGCGGCCGGCCCCGAGATTACTTCGACACGTTCGAACGCTTCGGTCGGCAGGTCCGCCCACGGCGCGATGCCGGTGGTCGACGATCCGATCCGGATGCCGTCGATGAACACGGCGACCTGGCTTGCCGACGAACCGCGGATGCTGACCGACGCGGATGAACCGGGCCCGCCGTTCTGCGAGACGGTCACGCCGGGCAGCGTCGCGAGCGCCTGCGTGATGCTCGGATCGCTCGGCGACAGCCGGTCGAGATCGGTGCGCGTGAGCACCTGGGTCGTCGCATAGCGCTGGTCGAACGACTCGGGCAGCCGACGCGTGTCGGTCACGTTGATCGTCGGCAGGTCGGCGCCTTCGGCAGCCGGGGCCGGTTGCGAAACCGCGGTCTCGCCGGCGGCGTGGGCGAGGGGCGAGAGGAGCGCAGTCGCGGCGGACGTGGCAAGGAGGTGTCGAATCTTCATGAGGCTGTCGTTGTTGTCGGGCTGCGCATGCGTCGATCGTGGGCGGGCGGCGGGCAGCACCGGTTTTGTGGTCGGTGATCGGGCTGTCGCGCGGTCGGGCCGGGCAGGCCGCAGTCGCGGGCGTCGGCTCGGCACATGCCGGCGGACGCGATCGATAGGGAGCGGCGCGCGCAAGCGGGCGGGCCGTGCATGCCGGCGGCGTGCCGGCGCGACGCTTCCGGTGCGGAAGCGGATGCGGTAACGGTGGACATCGGGCGGATCCTGAGGTCGGGCCGTCCATGCAACGGGCACCGCCAAAGGCGGTGTTGGCGCATCGGGACACCCCGCCCGGTGCGGCTGCTTGGACCTCGGGTCGATGGCAGGTCTCCTGGCTCACGGGTCCTGATTCGTGCCGGCCTTCCCGGTTTCCCAGTGGCATGCAGTGGCACGGATTCGCCGCTCACAGTTGCGGGGGCAGCCGCAGATTGGAGGCGCTGCCTCTCCTGCGTTCCCTTTTGATCCCGTCTCCGGGAACCATCAGCGCGCAAGGGTAATGGCGTGCGCTCCGGCGCGTCAATTGTCCGGCCGCGCGGGGATGCGAAAAAACGTCATTACCGCGCAAATATTTTCGAAATCCTTTCTTTTATGCGTCGGCGCCGTGTTTCATGTCTGACGAAACGGGCTGGTTCGCTGCGATGCAATCGCGCCGGAACCGGCTCGGCGCGATACCCGTCCACCTCACGAACGCGCGGCGAAACGCTTCCTCGCCGCCGAACCCGAGATGCGCGGCAATCCGCGCGATCGGCCAGTCCGACTCGCGCAGACAACGTTGTGCGGCCTCGGCGAGACATTGCTCGCGCAGCGCGTGATAACCGCTTCCTTCGGCCACCAGCCGCCGCCGCAACGTTGCCTCGCTCACGCCTAGCCACGCGGCCAGCTCGGCGAGCGTCGGCAACGCCTGCTCGTGTGCGAGCGCCGCATCGAGAAAGCCGCGCACCTGCTGCGTCCACGCCACGACGGCCGGCGCCGCATCGATCAGGCGAAACGGAAAATCGACGAGAAACGCGTCGAGCTCGGCCGGTTGCCGGATCACACGGCATTCGAGCCGCGCGGCATCGAATGCGAAGCCGTAGGTCTTGCGGCCCACTTCGACCGGCGCATTGAACAGCCCGAGCAGCGGCATCGCGTCGTCGCGGCGCGGATGGCCGAGCCACACGTCGGTCGGCCGCAACGGCTGCCCGATCAGCCAGCCGAACAACTGCAGATAGCAGAACAACCCCGTCAGGTCGACGAGGCACGCGGCCGGACTGCGCGTGCGGCGCAGCGAATCCATCCGGAAGGTCGCGCGCCCGTCGCGCACGGCGAGCGACAGCGCGCCGGCGCGCGGCGTCAGCATCTCGCCGAATTCGCGCGCACAGCGGATCGCGTCGGCTAGCGTCGCGCAGCTCAGCAGGCAGCGGCACATCAGGTCGACTTCG
>NZ_JAAGPG010000271.1:0-11191 GCF_017104665.1 Burkholderia sp. Se-20378
TGGCTGGCTGGACGAGCTGCGCGAACCGCCCGCGCTGCGCCCTTACGCGTCACTCGACGACGTCGCGGCGCGCCTGACCAAGACCAATCCGCGGCTCGACCCGCGCCGTGCGGCGTTCCTCGCCGCGCACTGGTCGAAGCGCGGCGACGACGGCCAGTACCACCTGCTGGCCGACCCGGCGCACAAGATGCCGGGGCCGCAGCTGTACCGGCTCGACGAAGTGATGGCCACCTGGACGCAGGTGCGTGCGAAGGTGCTGCACGTCGAGGCCGTCAATTCGCCGACGCTGGCGCACATCGCCGGCGACATCCCGCTGCCGGAATTCAAGGCGCGTTTCAATGCGTTCCCCGACTGGCGCGAGAAGCTCGTCGAGGATGCCGGCCACATGGTGCATCACGACCAGCCCGAGCAGATCGCGGCGCTGATCGAGGCGTTCTGCGCGTAAGCGCGCGGCGGCAGCGGCGGGGCAGGCGGGCGGCGCATTGCCGCGTTGCAGTAGAATGAAGCCTTACCTGCCATGCCGACAATGAACGCTGATCTCCACTGCCATTCGAATGTTTCCGACGGGTTGCTGTCGCCTGCCGACGTCGCGCGCCGCGCCCATGCCGGCGGCGTGACCCTGTGGGCGCTGACCGACCACGACGAGATCGGCGGCCAGGCAGCGGCGCGCAGCGAAGCGGAAGCGCTCGGCATGCGCTACCTGAGCGGCGTCGAGATTTCGGTTACGTGGGCGTCGCGCACCGTGCACATCGTCGGCCTGAATGTCGATCCCGCGAACCAGGTGCTCGTCGACGGCCTGTACCGCACGCGTCACGGCCGCGCGGCGCGCGCGGTGGCGATCGGCGAGCAGCTCGCCACGCTCGGCATTCCCGGTGCGTACGAAGGCGCGCTGAAGTACGTGTCGAATCCCGACCTGATCTCGCGCACGCACTTCGCCCGCTTTCTCGTCGAGAACGGTCACGCCACGTCGACGTCCGATGTGTTCGATCGCATGCTCGGCGACGGCAAGCCCGGGTTCGTCCCGCACCGCTGGGCGACGCTGCCCGACGCCGTCGCGTGGATTCGGGCGGCCGGCGGCGAAGCCGTGGTCGCGCATCCGGGCCGTTACCGCTATACGCCCGTCGAATTCGACGCGTTCTTCGGCGAGTTCATCGATCTGGGCGGCCGCGCGATCGAGGTCGTCACGGGCAGCCACACCCCCGACCAGTACCGCGAATACGCGGACGTCGCACGCCGCTTCGGTTTCGAAGCGTCGCGCGGCTCGGATTTCCATGCGCCAGGCGAGGGCCGTGTCGAGCTCGGCAGCCTGCCGCCGTTGCCGCCCGACCTGACACCGGTCTGGGAGCGCTGGCTCTGACACCGGGCGGCGGCCTGCCGTCCGCGTTGCTGCCGGCCGCGCGCATCCGACTTCTCCCCCTTTAAGTCCCCCCATGTCCCAGTTCTTCAGGATTCACCCGGATAATCCGCAGCCGCGCCTGATCAAGCAGGCCGTGGAAATCGTCAGCAAGGGCGGCGTGATCGCGATGCCGACCGATTCGAGCTATGCGCTCGCGTGCCATCTCGACGACAAGGACGCGGTCGAACGCGTGCGCCGGATTCGCGGCCTCGACGAGAGGCAGCACCTGTCGCTGCTCGTGCGCGACCTGTCGGAGCTCGCCAACTTCGCGATGGTCGACAACCGCCAGTACCGGCAGATCAAGTCGGTGACGCCGGGCCCGTACGTCTTCATCCTGCAGGCCACGAAGGAAGTGCCGCGCCGGCTGTCGCACCCGTCGCGCAAGACGATCGGGCTGCGCGTGCCCGATCACGCGATTACGCTCGCGTTGCTGGAATCGCTCGGCCAGCCGCTGCTCGGCACGACGCTGATCCTGCCGCCGGACGACGAGCCGCTCAACGATCCCGAAGAAATCCGCGAACGGCTCGAGAAACAGGTCGACCTCGTGATCGACGGCGGCGCATGCTCGCGCGAACCGTCGACGGTGATCGACCTGACCGGCGAAGAACCCGAGCTCGTGCGTGCGGGGCGCGGCGCGCTCGAACCGTTCGGGCTCTCGGCGGCGTAAGCGCGCCGTTCCATTTTTTGCGCGAGTGCGCTTGTTACAATAACGCGATATGGATGCTTCCCTGATACAGACCATCGCCGTCTACGCGCTGCCCGTGATCTTCGCGATCACGTTGCACGAGGCCGCGCACGGCTACGCCGCGCGCCTGCTCGGCGACAACACCGCCTACGTGATGGGGCGCGTGTCGTTCAATCCGATGCGCCACATCGATCCGCTCGGCACGATCGCGATCCCGCTCGCGATGTATTTCCTGACGGGCGGCGCGTTCCTGTTCGGCTATGCGAAGCCGGTGCCGGTATCGTTCGGCAACCTGCGCAATCCGCGCTGGGGCAGCCTGTGGGTCTCGCTCGCGGGCCCGGCCTGCAACTTCGTGCAGGCGCTGATCTGGGGCCTGGTGACCCTTGTGCTGCCCGCCGTCGGCATCGACGAGCCGTTCTTCACGCGGATGGCGTTTGCCGGCGTCAGCGCGAACCTCGTGCTCGGCGTGCTGAACCTGTTTCCGCTGCCGCCGCTCGACGGCGGTCGCATCCTGGCGGCGCTGCTGCCGACGAAACAATCGATCGCGCTGTCGCGGATCGAGCCGTACGGTTTCATCATCGTCCTCGTGCTGGTCATGACGGGCGTGCTGACGAACTTCTGGCTGCGCCCGCTCGTCAACGTCGGCTATGCCGTCCTGAGCGCCATCCTGTCCCCATTCGCCTCGCTTCTCTAACGACAATCATGTTCCCTGAACGTATTTTCTCCGGCATGCGACCTACCGGGTCGCTGCACCTCGGTCACTACCACGGCGTGCTGAAAAACTGGGTGAAGCTGCAGTCCGAGTACCCGTGCTTCTTCTGCGTCGTCGACTGGCATGCGCTGACGACGCACTACGAGACTCCCGAGGTCATCGAGAAGAACGTGTGGGACGTGCTGATCGACTGGCTCGCCTCCGGCATCGATCCGGCGCAGGCCACGCTGTTCATCCAGAGCAAGGTGCCCGAGCATGCCGAACTCGCGCTGCTGCTCGGCATGAGCACGCCGCTCGGCTGGCTCGAACGCGTGCCGACCTACAAGGAGCAGATGGAGAAGCTGAAGGACAAGGACCTGTCGACCTACGGCTTCCTCGGCTACCCGGTGCTGATGGCGGCCGACATCCTGCTGTATCGCGGTTCGCTCGTGCCGGTCGGTGAAGACCAGGTGCCGCACGTCGAGATGACGCGCGAGATCGCACGCCGCTTCAACTACCTGTACGGCCGCGAGCCGGGCTTCGAGGAGAAGGCGCTCGATGCCGCGAAGAAGCTCGGCGGCAAGCGTGCGAAGCTCTATCACGAGCTGCGCAATGCGTATCAGCAGGAGGGCGACGACGAGGCGCTCGAACAGGCGCGCGCGATGCTGCAGGAATCGCAGAGCCTGTCGATGAGCGACCGCGAGCGCCTGTTCGGCTATCTCGAAGGTGCGCGCAAGATCATCCTGGTCGAGCCGCAGGCGCTCCTGACCGAAGCATCGCGGATGCCGGGCCTCGACGGGCAGAAGATGTCCAAGTCGTACGGCAACACGATCGGCCTGCGTGAAGACGCCGAGACGATCACGAAGAAGGTCCGCACGATGCCGACCGATCCCGCGCGCGTGCGCCGCACCGATCCGGGCGATCCCGACAAGTGCCCGGTGTGGCAGCTGCACCAGGTCTATACCGACGAAGCAACGCACGACTGGGTGCAGAAGGGCTGCCGCTCGGCGGGCATCGGCTGCCTCGACTGCAAGCAGCCGGTCGTCGAAGGCATCCTGCGCGAACAGCAGCCGATGCTCGAGCGTGCGCAGAAGTACATGGACGATCCGTCGCTGCTGCGCGCGATCGTCGCGGACGGTTGCGACAAGGCGCGCAAGTACGCGACGGAAACGATGCGCGACGTGCGCGACGCGATGGGCCTGTCGTACAACTGATCGACCGCATGAACGCATCCGTCATGACCGCCGCGGGCGGCCACGTCGCCCAGGCCGAGCCGTCGCGCTGGGTCGCGCAATGGTCGCGGCTCGTGCCGCCAGGCGGCGCGGTGCTGGATGTCGCTGCGGGCGGCGGCCGCCATGCGCGCTGGTTCGCGTCGCGCGGGCATCCGGTCGTCGCACTCGACCGCGACCCGGCTGCACTGGCCGCATTGCGTGCGATGCCGGGCGTCGATGCCCGCGCCGCCGATCTCGAAGGCGCGCCGTGGCCGCTGCCGGACGGCGAGCGGTTCTCGGCCGTGATCGTCACGAATTATCTGCATCGTCCGCTCTGGCCCCATCTGCTCGATGCGGTGGCGCCGGGTGGCGTGCTCATCTACGAAACCTTCGCGCAAGGAAACGAAACGGTCGGGAAGCCGTCCAACCCCGCGTTCCTGCTCGCCCCGGGCGAGCTGCTGGACGCCGTGCACGGCCGCCTGCGGGTGGTCGCGTACGAGGACGGGTTCGTCGCCGCGCCGCGCGAGGCGTTCGTCCAGCGTCTCTGCGCAGTGCGCGAGGGCGCGACCCCGAAGGCGGGGGCGGGAATTCCACGTTACGAACTGCCCGGCTAATCCGCTACAATCTCAACGTTTACCGGTACATACTCTCAATCGCGTTTCATGGCTAACGGCACCCAAGACGGCATTCAAATCCGCGGCAGCATCCCCGCGATCGTCACCCCGATGCTCGAAGACGGCAGTCTCGACCTGCCGGCGTTTCGCAAACTGATCGACTGGCATATCGCGGAAGGCACCGATGCGCTCGTCGTGGTCGGTACGAGCGGCGAGTCGGCAACGCTCAACGTCGAAGAGCACATCCTGATGATCCGCACGGCGGTCGAGCATGCGGCGAAACGCATCCCGATCATCGCGGGCGCGGGCGGCAACTCGACCGCCGAGGCGATCGAGCTGACGAAGCACGCGAAGGCTGTCGGCGCGGACGCGACGCTGCAGGTCGTGCCGTACTACAACAAGCCGACGCAGGAAGGCATGTACCGTCACTTCAAGACGATCGCCGAAGCGGTCGATCTCCCGGTGATCCTGTACAACGTGCCGGGTCGCACGGTCGCCGACATGGCGAACGAGACGACGCTGCGCCTCGCGGACGTGCCGGGCATCATCGGCGTGAAGGAAGCGACCGGCAACATCGATCGCGCCGCGCACCTGATCAAGGCCGCGCCGAAGCATTTCGCGATCTACAGCGGCGACGATCCGACTGCGATCGCGCTGATGCTGCTGGGCGGCCACGGCAACATCTCGGTGACGGCGAACGTCGCACCGCGTGCGATGAGCGATCTGTGCCGCGCGGCGCTGGCCGGCGACGTACAGACGGCTCGCGCGCTGCATATGAAGCTGCTGTCGCTGCACAAGAACCTGTTCATCGAGGCGAACCCGATTCCGGTGAAGTGGGCGCTGCAGGCGATGGGCAAGATGCAGGGCGGCATCCGGCTGCCGCTCACGGCGCTCGACGAGCGCTGCCACGAAGCCGTGCGTTCGGCCCTCGTCGAGGCCGGCGTCCTCGCCTGATGCCGAGGCGGCCGCGTCCTGCGGCCGCCGGCTCGAACCCTGATCAACCCGCACCGGCCGGCTCCGTCCGGCGCCGCTCCTGACGAGCGTTCTAGCAAGACGAAGGATTTCATGAAACGTTTCGCCTTTTCCTCTCGCGCCATCCAGATGTCGGTGGTGGCGCTGGCGCTGGGCGCGCTCGCCGGCTGCGATACGCTGAACGACTACCTGGCCCCTGACCGGGTCAACTACAAGAACACCGGTTCGGCGCCGCCGCTCGCCGTGCCGAGCGACCTGAAGCCGGTGCCGACGACGCAGCAGTTCGTTGCGCCGCCGAGCAACGCCGGCCTCGGCACGCTGCCGCCGCGGGTCACGACGCAGGCTGGCAATGCGACCGACGGCATCCCGAGCGCGCAGGATCCGCTGGGCATGCACATCGAGCGCGACGGCGACCGCCGCTGGCTCGTCGTCGATGGCCGCACGCCCGAGCAGCTGTGGCCGATCCTGAAGGAGTTCTGGCAGGAGAACGGCTTCTCGCTGAAGACCGACGCGCCGTCGACGGGCATCATGGCCACCGACTGGGCTGAAAACCGCGCGAACATTCCCGACGACTGGTTCCGCCGCACGATCGGCAAGGTCATCGATTTCGCGTACTCGTCCGGCACGCGCGACCGCTTCCGTACGCTCGTGAACCGTACGTCGGACGGCAACACCGACATCTCGATCACGCACAGCGCGATGGAAGAAATGATGGTCGGCCCGCAGGGCGGCACGTCGTCGCGCTGGGAAGAGCGTCCGCGCAACCCGGTGCTCGAAGCCGTATTCCTGTCGAAGCTGATGCAGAAGTTCGGCCTGACCGATGCGCAGGCGAAGCAACTGCTGACCGATGCACATCCCGCGACGGCGCCGACGCAGGTCAGCGACACGAGCAGCGGCGGGGCGACGCTGCAACTGGCCGAGTCGTTCGACCGCGCATGGCTGCGTGTGGGCCTGGCGCTCGACCGCACCAACTTCGCGGTCGACAATCGCGATCGCGAGAAGGGTGTGTACACCGTGCGCTATGCGAACACGATGGAAGAACTCAAGCGCGACGGCCTGTTCGGCAAGCTGTTCTACGGCGGCCCGTCGGCCGCGAAGCCGGGCAAGGAATTCCTGGTCAACGTGCGCGCACAGGGCAATGGCAGCACGCAGGTTGCGGTGGTCGGCGCAAACGGCCAGGTCGACAACTCGTCGGACGCGCAGCGGATCATTTCGCTGCTCCACGCGCAGCTGAACTGAGCGCGTGCGATTCTCCAGCCTCGGAAGCGGCAGCGAAGGCAACGCGCTGGTCGTCGAGGCCTCGAGCGGCACGACGACCACCCGCGTGCTGCTCGACTGCGGCTTTTCCGCCAAGGAGGTCGAGCGCCGGCTCGGCCGACTGAATCTCTGCATCGGCGATCTCGATGCGATCCTCATCACCCACGAACACAGCGACCACGTCGGCAGTGCGCTGACGCTCGCCCGGCGCGGATCGCTGCCGCTCTACATGAGCTGGGGCACCGCGCGCGCGGTCGGCGCCGACGAGGCCGATGTCGATCTCCACGTGCTGTGGGGCGACGAGACGGCCGCGATACGCGATCTGGCGGTGATGCCCTATACGGTCCCTCACGACGCGCGTGAACCGCTCCAGTTCGTCTTTATGGACGGCGCCAGCCGGCTCGGCGTGCTGACGGACGTCGGGATGGCCACGCCGCACATCACGACCGTCCTGAGCGGCTGCGACGCGCTGGTGCTCGAATCCAACCACGACACCGCGATGCTGGCCTCGAGCCGCTATCCGCAGTCGCTGAAGGCGCGTATCGGCGGCAACCACGGCCACCTGAGCAATGACGCCGCGGCAGACATCCTCGCGTCGCTTGAACGCAGCCGCCTCCAGCACCTGGTCGCGGCGCACCTGAGCCAGCAGAACAACCTGCCGGAACTGGTCCGCCAGGCGTTTGGCGGCGTACTGGGGACGAGCGGGGAGGAAGTGGTCGTGGCCACGCAGGAAGCGGGCTTCGACTGGCTGGCGCTCGGATGAGCGGGGCAGGGCCGCTGCGGCGGCCCGGTGCGACTGCCGCGCGACAGGCGCGAAAACGACAGACGTAAAAAAACCGGCCCTCAGGCCGGTTTTTTTTCAGCTGACGCTGAGGCTTACTGGCTTGCGCCCGAAGCCGGAGCAGCCGTCGCTGCCGAAGCAGCCGACGCCACTGCAGCAGCAGCGTCGCTCGCAGCAGCCGTTGCCGACGAAGCAGCAGCCGAAGCGTCGCTCGCAGCACCAGCAACTGCCGAAGCAGCCGTCGAAGCAGCAGCAGCCGCGTCGCTTGCAGCCGACGAAGCAGCTTGATCAGCGCTCTTGTTGCAAGCAGCCAGTGCAACAGCAGCCAACAGGGAAGCTACGAGGAGGGATTTCTTCATGATCACGTCCTTTTATGGTTAAAGGTAAGCAACAGCGCGAAACAATACCGGTAATGTGCTCCAACACCGACCTGGGCCGCTGGTGGAGATGCACTTCTAGAGCGTGAATCTTCCCTACGGCTTGGGCGGAAATTATATGCACTTTCCTATCGACCGTCGACAAATGCGGGGTCAATACGTTGTCTTTCCCATACAGAATTTGATCCGTACGGGCATACGGGGCGACTCACACTAATTCCGGTTTCCGACCCGTATCCAGCCCGCACGATACCACTCGTGCAATAAGGCTGTCATGGAGGGAGCCCGGGATAGTGTTACAAACCGTTTCGCCTCCATCTGGCGTTGATTGGCCAGTTCGGGCAGCCATTCGCTGGCTTGCTCGAGCGGTCCTTCTTCACCATTAATGAAGTACGAGCGCGCGTTATACATCAATGCGGCCCTTCTGTCGAGACACACGCCACGACGTGACGCTTGCGCGACGAACGCGGCCTCGGACAGCGGACGCGCGGGCGGGTCGAAAACGACGTTCGGTTTGGGCTCGCTCAGGTAGCAGCCGAGGAACTCGGCGACGTCCCGCTTGCGCCAGCGGATCGCGTCCACGATCTCGGCCACGCGCTCGACCATCGCCGGAGGCAGCTGCGCGGGCGTGTCGACGGCCGGCTGCTTCGGATCGCGGTAAAGGTCGTCGCCGCCCCCGTCGCGCAGGCCGCCACGCTCCGCGAGATAGTACAGGAACTGGGCGCCCAGCTCGCCGGCGGACGGGGCCCGGAAGCCGATCGAGCAGGTCATGCATTCGCCTTCGGCGACGCCGTCGTGCGCGATGTGCGGCGGCAGGTAGAGCATGTCGCCGGGTTCCAGCACCCATTCGTCGCTCGGCTCGAAGTTTTCGAGGATCTTCAGCGGTACGTCCGGCTGCAGCGACAGATCCTTCTGCGCACCGACGCGCCAGCGGCGCCGGCCTTCGACCTGCAGCAGGAATACGTCGTATGAGTCGAAGTGCGGGCCGACGCCGCCGCCGTCCGTCGCATAGGAGATCATCAGGTCGTCCAGACGCGCGTCGGGAATGAAGCGGAAGCGGTCGAGCAGCGCGCGCGCGGCATCGACGTGCAGGTCGAGCCCCTGCACGAGCAGGGTCCAGGCCTTGCGCGTGACGGCCGGCAGCGAGCCGGGCTCGAACGGGCCGTGCTCAAGTTGCCACTTGTTACGAAAATGGGTGATCAGTCGCGATTCCGCGTCATAGTCCGCTGCGAGCTCGAACAGCGCGTCGCGCGAGACTGGTGACGCGACGCCGGGGATCGCCTGGCGGATCAGGAGCGGCTTCTTCTGCCAGTAGCCGCGCATGAATTGCGCCGGCGTAAGACCGCCGAGCAGCGGTGTGGGAAGATCGGAAGGCGGCGCGCCGAACGGGGCGGCAGCGGCATCCCGCGGTTCGGCTTGAGACCGGTTGCGCATCGTATAATGAGACTTGTATTTGGGAGAATTGGATGAAAATCGCAAAAAACACCGTCGTGTCGGTCACTTACAAGCTGTCGGATGCACAGGGCAATCTGATCGAGGAAAGCGACGAGCCGATGGTTTATCTGCACGGCGGCTATGATGGCACGTTCCCCAAGATCGAGGAACAGCTCGACGGCCATGAGCCGGGCTACGAGGCGCAGGTTCAGCTCGAGCCGCAGGACGCATTCGGCGACTACGATCCCGAACTCGTGAAGATCGAGCCGCGCGATCGTTTCCCCGAGCCGCTCGAAGTGGGCATGCAGTTCGAAGGCACGCCGGAAGACGGCGACGAGGAAGTCGACTCGCTGATCTACACGGTCACCGACATCGCCGAAGACAAGGTCGTGCTCGACGGCAACCACCCGCTGGCAGGCATGGCGCTGCGTTTCGCGCTCACCGTGAAGGACGTTCGCGAAGCCACCGAAGACGAAATCGAGCATGAGCACGCACATGGTGCGGAAGGGCTCGAGATCGTCGACGAGGACGAAGACGAAGACGGCGAAGCACCGTCAGGGCGTACCCTGCACTGAGCTCGCAGTGCAGGCCGGGTGCCGGCCCCGATGAAGGGGCCGACGCCGGCCACGACGCGCCGCCCGGTGCGGCGCTGTCACCCTGCAATGGCGGCGCGACCGACGACGAGTCGGGCAGCGCCGGCAACGCAGGGATTTCCGGCATCTGTGGCAGTGGCACATCGTCGCGCGGCACGAGCGGCAGCGCGGGCGGCACGGGCAGGTTCTTCGGCACCTCCTGCAGGCTCACGTTGAAGATCGTCTGCCGTGAAGGTGATACGCTCACCTTGACCCACTGATTCGTCGGATGGCGCGGTCCGATCGCGACCCGCGTCACGTTTCCTACCAGTTCACCGTCGTCTGCTCGCAGCGGACGGTCGATCAGAAAGCCGCTCGCAAGCGGTTCGCCGCTCGCGTGCATCACGAGTATCGGGCCGCGGAACGTCGCCGCCGCCTTCACCAGCGTTCGTTTCAACTCACGGAAGCCGTCGCGCACGCGCGGCCGGTTGAAACGCAGCCATGCGAAGCGTTCCGCGCGTTCATAGCGTTCGAACTGCGGATCGCCTTCGAACATCACCACCATCGCGCGTGCCTCGCGCCGCTTCGCATATTCGGCCGCGTGGTCGATCCAGAAACCGTTCGCGATGATGCGGTCCTCGAATTCGCCGTTGCGGCCGCCGGCCGTCAGGTAGTGGTTGTTCGGCGCCGGCGCGTTGAGCGCGACGTAGACGATGTCGTCGCGCATCCAGCGGGCGTTTTCCCGATACGGCCGGAACCGTGCGACTTCGCTTTCCCGCGTGATCTGCAGGGCGCCGGGGTCGGGCAGCGCCGAATCGGCGAGCAGCGTCTGCCGCAGGAAGTCGAGCCGCTCGACCGGATCGTAGCCGCCGCCGGCCGCGGTGTTGCACGTGACCCAGTCGTCGTGGCCGGGAATGAATACGAGCGGCACGCGTGCCGCATCCAGGATCGCGCCGCGCTGCGCATACAGCGCATCGCGGCACGCTTCCTTCGAACCCTTGAGATCGCCCGCATAGACGACGAACGCGAGGTTGCGCTCGCGCGCGATCGCATCGAGCAGCCGCTGGGCGGCCGGTTCGTCCGCAGGGGCGTTGATCACACCCGACATGACCGCGAACGAGTAGGGCGTGGTGCTGCGCTTCGGCGGCGCGGCCAGCGCGGTAGCCTGCGCGAGCGCCAGCACGGCTGCGACGAGCGCGGC
>NZ_JAAGPG010000272.1:0-239 GCF_017104665.1 Burkholderia sp. Se-20378
ACCATACAAAAAAAAAAAAAAAAAAAAAACATATATATACCTATATCTCATATCATCCATCCTCACACGTAAAACTCGCATCATCATAGTATCTGCTCACATCATGACACCAGCTCACTCAGTTGAGCGAGTCGCACAGCTCTACACTTTGACTAGATACTCGCCGTCCGACTAGATACAAACACATCAGTCACGTAACTCCACTTTCACGACAATCACACATCAACCCCTAATTAGTT
>NZ_JAAGPG010000273.1:0-11357 GCF_017104665.1 Burkholderia sp. Se-20378
GCCGTGCGGCGGAGCACAGCGGCATGACCCCGGGCGGCGCCCCGGCGCCGGTCGTCCACCGCGCGGGCCGGCAGGCTACCGGCGCGGGCATCAAGCAGGCCCACGCAAAATGCCGGCTTTCCTTGCGCAAACGCCGCATCGCACCGCGCGTTTCGCCCGAACGCGCCAGTGCAAGCAGCCGCGCCATGCCAAAATAGCCGGTCGTCTTCGCGCCGTCTCGGCGCACCGTCCTTTAGTTTCCTTCGCAGCCAGGGATTGCCATGTCGTCATTGCTCAGGATTGGTTTGATGGGTTTCGGGTTCGCCGGCGCGACGTTCCACGCACCGGTGATCGCCACGAGCGGCCGCACTGAAGTCACCGCGATAGCAACGGGGCAGCCCGATCGCGCGCAGGCGGCGTATCCGGGCGCGCGCGTCGTCACCGATCTCGACACGCTGCTCGGCCTCGACGACATCGAATGCGTGGTGATCGCCACGCCGAACGACACGCACTTCGCGCTCGCGCGCCAGGTGCTCGAAGCCGGCCGCCACGTGGTCGTCGACAAGCCCGTCACGCTCACCGCCGACGAGGCGCTCGCGCTCGCGCGGCTCGCGAACGCGCGCAGCCGGCTGTTCGCGCCGTTCCACAACCGCCGCTGGGACGGCGATTTCCTCACCGTGCGCGACATCGTCAAATCGGGCGAGCTCGGCCGGCTGACCTGTTTCGAATCGCACTTCGACCGTTTCCGCCCGACGCCGCGCACGCGCTGGCGCGAGGAGCCCGCCCGTGGCGGCGGCCTGCTGCTCGACCTCGGCCCGCACCTGATCGACCAGGCGCTTGCGCTGTTCGGCCTGCCGGAAACGGTGAGCGCGACCGTCAAGACGCGCCGCGACAACGGCACGGCGCCCGATTTCGTGCACCTGCAGCTCGGCTATCCGGACAAGGACGTCGCGCTGCATGCGAGCGCGCTGTCGGCGATCGAACCCGCGCGCTTCACGCTGCACGGCACCCGCGGCAGCTACCAGAAGTTCGGGCTCGACACGCAGGAAGACCAGCTCAAGGCCGGCCTTACCGCGGACGACGTCGAATTCGGCGGCGGCAACCCGCCCGGCCTGCTGCGCGTGCTCGACGGCGACGTCGAAGTCGAGCGCCCGGTGCCGACGCTCGACGGCCAATACGCGGAGTTCTACCGCGCGCTGACCGCGTCGATCCGCGACGGCGCGCCGTTCCCCGTCACCGCGCAGGACGCCGTCGACGTGATGACGATCATCGAGCTCGCCGCACAGAGCGAGCACGATGGCCGCCGGCTGCCGTTCGTGCGCCGCACGATCTGACACCGCGCGCCGGCCGGTGGCGGCCGGCTGGCGCGGGTGCGCATGGATCAACCGGAACATTCGGTTACAAATGCCGGGGGAACGAAAGTCAGCGGTAGACCGGTCTGATGCGTTTCTCAAAAAAGTCGATCCGACACCAATCCGTCAGGAGAATGTTGATGCAACGGTTGATTCGCGCAGCAGCGTGCTGCGTCCTGGTTTCCTCGCTTGCGGCCTGTATCGTGCAGCCGCAGCAGCCGGTCCGCCCGGCACCCCCGCCGCGGCCCAATCCGCAGGTCGTCGCGAACGAGCGGATGCAGCAGATCCAGGGCCGGATCGACAACCTGCACCGCCGTATCGATGCGCGCGTGAACGGCGGCTACTACCCGCCGCCGTACGGCGCGCAGCTTCATCACCGCCTCGACGTGATCCGTCAGGAAGCGAACGACATGTCCGCGCAACATAGCGGCGGCCTGTCCGGCGACGAGCAGCGCGTGCTGAACCAGGAACTCGACACGGCCGCACGCGCGATCGGCGAGTAACGCACCGGCGCCCGCCGGAGCGGAAAAAGCGGCGGCGCCGGTTGCCGCCGCTTGTCGCGAAGCGACATTCTTTTGCTCAAATTGACAAGGCCCAACCGCTCGCGTACAGTCGCCCGCACGCGTCGGGAGAGCGTGTGACCGGGCTGTTTCAGCCGGTTGCGCCGCCGAAGGGGCACACCCGCAAACTCTCAGGCAAAAGGACCGACCGCGTCGGGGAATCCCGTCCGCGCATTGCGCGGGCCACACTCTCCCCGCACTCTGGAGAGCGGCAGTAGCCCGCAGCGCATTCGCTGCGCGGGCAAGCTGCCCACCGAAGGGGCGCGCGTTCGCCAGGCCTGGCCGGCAACGCAATCTCTCAGGTATCGAGGACAGAGGGGCATGTACCGGATCGCTCGCAGGCCATTGGCCGCGGTGGTCGGCACATGGCCGTTCTGATCCGCGCGCAAGCGCCTTGCCTGAGGCCTCGATGACTGCACTGAATCACACCCCGCTCAACGCCGCGCACCGCGCGCTCAATGCCCGCATGGTCGACTTCGGCGGCTGGGACATGCCCGTCAACTACGGCTCGCAGATCGAAGAACATGAAGCCGTGCGCACCGACGCCGGCATGTTCGACGTGTCGCACATGTGCGTCGTCGATTTCACCGGCAGCCGCGTGCGCGCGTTCTTCGAGCATGCGATCGCGAACAACGTCGGCAAGCTGAAGACGCCCGGCAAGGCGCTCTACTCGTGCCTGCTCAATCCGCAGGGCGGCGTCATCGACGACCTGATCGTCTACTACTTCACCGAAGAATTCTTCCGCGTCGTCGTCAACGCCGGTACGGCCGAGAAAGACATCGCGTGGTTCAACCAGCTGAACGAGCAAGGCGGCTTCGGCGTCACGATCACACCGCGCCGCGATTTCGCGATCGTCGCCGTTCAGGGCCCGAACGCCCGCGAAAAGGCCTGGTCGACCGTGCCCGCCGCGCGCGCCGCCACCAGCGAACTGAAGCCGTTCAACGCCGCGCAGGTCGCCGGCACGCCGTTCGGCGATCTCACCGTCGCGCGCACCGGCTACACCGGTGAAGACGGTTTCGAAGTGATCGTCCCGGCCGTGCACGTCGAAGCGCTGTGGAACGCGCTGCAACAAAACGGCGTGCGGCCGTGCGGGCTCGGCGCGCGCGACACGCTGCGCCTCGAGGCCGGCATGAACCTGTACGGCCAGGACATGGACGACACCGTCTCGCCGCTCGACGCGGGCCTCGCGTGGACGGTCGACCTCACCGCGCCGCGCGACTTCGTCGGCCGCGCCGCACTGGAAGCCAACGGCACCCGCGCCGCATTCGTCGGCCTGATCCTGCAGAAGGAAAACGGCAAGGCGGGCGGCGTGCTGCGTGCGCACCAGAAAGTCGTCACGCCGCACGGCGAAGGCGAGATCACGAGCGGCACGTTCTCGCCGTCGATGCAGGAATCGATCGCGTTCGCGCGCGTGCCGGCGGCCGTCCAGATCGGCGACCTGGTCCAGGTGCAAATTCGCGACAAGAATCTTCCCGCGCGCGTGGTAAAACTGCCGTTCGTGCGCAACGGCAAGGTCCTCGCTGCGTAACGGCCGGGAGGCCCGCCTCCCGGGAAGCCGGGAGATGGCGCCCGGCGCAACACCACACCCGGCGCGCCCCGGCGGCGCGCCAGCAAAACGAACAAACCCTTTTAATCAGGAGCATCCGATGAGCAACGTCCCGGCCGATCTGAAATACACCGACGAACACGAGTGGATCCGCACCGAAGCAGACGGCACGCTGACGGTCGGCATCACCGATCACGCACAGAGCACGCTTGGCGACATCGTGTTCCTCGAGTTGCCGCAAGTCGGCAAGCAGGCGAAGGCAGGCGACGCGATCGGCGTCGTCGAGTCGGTGAAGGCTGCATCCGACATCTACTCGCCGGTATCGGGCGAGATCGTCGCGTTCAACCAGGACGCCGTCGACACGCCGGAAGATGTCAACGGCGATCCGTACGACGCGTGGTTGTTCAAGATCAAGCTCGCAGCAGGCGCCAACACCGACAACCTGCTCAGCGCCGACGCTTACAAGAAACTGATCGGCGACTAACTTTCTCACTCGTACCGCGCGGGGTGGGTCAGCCGCCCTGCCTCGCGCGAGGCCGGAGCAAGCGCCCAGGCGCACGCTCCGGTCGCTTGCCAAGCATGCGGCCCGAGCAGGTGCCGACGCACCCCCTCGGGTCGACCTAGGAACGCCATGAAGCTCGAACACCCGGACCGCCTGATGAACCGCACGCCCCTCTCGCTCGCCGCGCTCGAAACGCACGATGCGTTCGCCGAACGCCACATCGGCCCCGACGCCGCCAGCCAGCAGGCCATGCTCGACACGCTCGGCTTCGCGTCGCGCGCCGCCCTGATCGACGCCGTGATCCCGGCCTCGATCCGCCGCGCCGAAACGCTGCCGCTCGGCCCGTTCGCGCAGCCGAAGAGCGAGGCCGAAGCCCTCGCCGCACTGCGGGTTCTCGCGGACAAGAACCAGGTGTTCCGCTCGTATATCGGTCAGGGTTACCACGACACGCACACGCCGGCCGTCATCCTGCGCAACGTGCTCGAAAACCCGGCGTGGTACACGGCCTACACGCCGTACCAGCCCGAAATTTCCCAGGGTCGCCTCGAGGCGCTCCTGAACTTCCAGCAGATGGTCGCCGACCTCACGGGCCTCGCGATCTCGAACGCGTCGCTGCTCGACGAAGCCACCGCCGCCGCCGAAGCGATGACGCTGCTGCAGCGCACCGGCAAGCCGACGTCGAACGTGTTCTACGTCGCCGACGACGTGCTGCCGCAGACGCTCGAAGTGATCCGCACGCGCGCGCTGCCGGTCGGCATCGAGGTCAAGACCGGCCCGGCCGCCGACGCAGCTCAGGCCAATGCATTCGGCGTGCTGCTGCAGTACCCGGGCGTGAACGGCGACGTGCGCGACTACCGCGCACTCACCGAAGCAATCCATGCGGCCGGCGGCCACGTGGTCGTCGCGGCCGACCTGCTCGCGCTGACCGTGCTCACGCCGCCGGGCGACTGGGGTGCGGACGTCGCGATCGGCAACACGCAGCGCTTCGGCGTGCCGATGGGCTTCGGCGGCCCGCACGCCGCGTATCTCGCGGTGCGTGACGAATTCAAGCGCCAGATGCCGGGCCGCCTCGTCGGCGTGACGGTCGACGCGCAGGGCAAGCCCGCGCTGCGCCTCGCGCTGCAGACGCGCGAACAGCACATCCGCCGCGAGAAGGCCACGTCGAACGTGTGTACCGCGCAGGCGCTGCTCGCGATCATGGCCAGCATGTACGCGGTCTACCACGGCCCGCACGGCCTGAAGACGATCGCGCTGCGCGTGAACCGCATCGCGGCGCTGCTCGCCGCCGGCGTGAAGCAGCTCGGCTTCGCAACCGTCAACGACACGTTCTTCGACACGCTGACGATCGACACCGGCGCGCGCACCGCGCAGGTTCACGAATTCGCGAAGGCGAAGCGCATCAACCTGCGCCGCGTGAGCGACACGCAAGTCGGCGTATCGGTCGACGAAACGACGACGCGCGACGACCTCGCCGATCTCCTCGCCGTGTTCGCGCAAGCCGCGGGCGGCACCGCACCGGCCGTCGACGCGCTGGACGCGGGCCTCGCCGGCGTCGCCGCGCTGCCGGCCGGCCTCGAGCGCACGAGCGCGTACCTGACGCACCACGTGTTCAACCGCCACCATTCCGAAACCGAAATGCTGCGCTACCTGCGCAGCCTGTCGGACAAGGATCTCGCGCTCGACCGCTCGATGATCCCGCTCGGCTCGTGCACGATGAAGCTGAACGCGACGTCGGAAATGCTGCCCGTCACGTGGCCCGAATTCGGCGGCATCCACCCGTTCGCACCGGCCGAGCAGACCGTCGGCTACCGCGAGATGATCGACCAGCTCGAGCAGATGCTCGTCGCGGCCACCGGCTACGCGGCCGTGTCGCTACAGCCGAACGCGGGCTCGCAAGGCGAGTACGCGGGCCTGCTGATCATCCACGCTTACCACGCATCGCGCGGCGAAGCGCACCGCGACGTGTGCCTGATCCCGGCGTCCGCTCACGGCACGAACCCGGCATCGGCGCACATGGCCGGCATGAAGGTCGTGGTCGTCGCATGCGACGCGCAGGGCAACGTCGACATCGCCGATTTGAAGGCGAAGGCCGACGAGCACGCGAAGGACCTCGCGGCGATCATGATCACGTATCCGTCGACGCACGGCGTGTTCGAGCAGAACGTCCGCGAGATCTGCGAGATCGTCCATGCGCACGGCGGCCAGGTGTACGTCGACGGCGCGAACATGAACGCGATGGTCGGCCTGACCGCGCCGGGCCAGTTCGGCGGCGACGTGTCGCACCTGAACCTGCACAAGACCTTCTGCATCCCGCACGGCGGCGGCGGCCCGGGCGTCGGCCCGGTCGCAGTCGGCGCGCACCTCGCGAAGTTCCTGCCGAACCAGCGTTCGACCGGCTACACGCGCGAAGAAGACGGCATCGGCGCGGTATCGGCTGCGCCGTACGGCTCGGCGTCGATCCTGCCGATCTCGTGGATGTACATCGCGATGATGGGCGCGAAGAACCTGACCGCCGCGACGGAAACCGCGATCCTCAACGCGAACTACATCGCGAAGCGCCTCGCGCCGCACTACCCGGTGCTGTATTCGGGCCCGGGCGGGCTGGTGGCGCACGAGTGCATTCTCGACCTGCGTCCGATCAAGGAATCGAGCGGCATCAGCGTCGACGACGTCGCGAAGCGCCTGATGGACTACGGCTTCCACGCGCCGACGATGAGCTTCCCGGTGCCGGGCACGCTGATGGTCGAGCCGACCGAATCGGAATCGCAGGAAGAACTCGACCGCTTCATCGCCGCGATGATCGCGATCCGCGACGAAATCCGTGCAGTCGAGGAAGGCCGCGCCGACCGCGAAGACAACCCGCTGCGCCACGCACCGCACACGGCGGCCGTCGTCACCGCGAACGAATGGCCGCACGCGTACTCGCGCGAGCAGGCTGCGTACCCGGTCGCCTCGCTCGGCACGAACAAGTACTGGCCGCCGGTCGGCCGCGCGGACAACGTCTACGGCGACCGCAACCTGTTCTGCTCGTGCGTGCCGATGTCGGAATACGCATAACGCGCGCCAGGCCAGGAGCCGCCCGATGGTGACCACACCGCACGCAACCCGGGGTTGCGTGCGGTTTTTTTGTTCGCCGCTCGAACCGGTTCACGTTCGCCCGCCAATCCGGCTAACATCACACGCGATCCAGCCAATGAAGGAGTTCCGCATGGTGCGTCCGATGTTTCCGGGCCATGGTGCAATGCAAGGGCGGCCGCGCGCGCGCCGCGTCGTGCCGATGCTCGTTGCGTCGCTGTCGTTTGCCGCCGCCGGTCTCGGCGCGTCCGGCAGCGCGCGCGCCGCGATGAATTTCTGCGCGGCGCCGGCACTGCAGGCGAGCGAGACGACACAGGCCGAGCCGGGCGTCCAGGCGCTGATCCGCAGCGTCGACGCGCGCATCGGCGAGCAGCCGAAGGCGATGGCGCGCGTGCACACGGAAGGCACGCTGCCGCACGAAGGCATCTACGACCAGAGCGCCGCCGCGCTGAAGGATCTCGACCTGATGCGCGATGCTGCGCTCGCGTGGCGCGTGACGAACGCGCCGCGTTACCTGCAGCTCGTCGACCGCTTCCTGTCCGCGTGGGTCGCGACCTACCAGCCGAGCTTCAACCCGATCGACGAGACGCGCTTCGACAGCCTGATCGTCGCGTACGACATGACCGCGAGCGCGCTGCCGGTGAAGACCCGCAACGCGACGGCCGCGTTCATCGCGAAGCTCGGCGCCGGCTATGTCGCGCAGATCGACGCGCAGAAGCGCCCGCTCACCGGCACCTGGCGCAACAACTGGCAAAGTCACCGGATCAAGCTGATCGCGCTGTCCGCGTTCACGCTCGGCGATCGCAAGATGATGAACGCCGCGCAGCGGCTGTTCGTCGAGCATCTCGCCGACAACATCGGCCCGGACGGCAAGACCTGGGACTTCGAGGAACGCGATGCGCTGCATTACGCGGTCTACGACCTGCAACCGCTGGTGACGGCCGCGCTCGCTGCGCGCCGCTTCAACCGCAACTGGCTGCGCGAACGGGGTGCGAACGGCGCGACGCTCGCAGCCGCGCTCGACTGGCTCGTGCCGTACGCGCTCGGCGAGAAGACCCACGAGGAATTCGTGAATTCGCCCGTGCCGTTCGACGCGAAGCGCCGCGAGGCCGGCCTGCCGGGCTACACGGGGCAGTGGGACCCGAAAAACGCCACCGAACTCTTTCATCTGGCCGCGCGGCTCGACGGGCGCTATGCCCGCGTCGCGCAGCAGCTTTCCCCAACGCCGCCCGCATGGCTCGCCGCGTGCCTGCCATTGCAGGCGCGCTAGCATTATTCTTATAGCAAGGCAGGAATCAACATGGCAGTCAGCGTCTTTGACCTCTTCAAGATCGGTATCGGTCCGTCCAGCTCACATACGGTCGGGCCGATGCGCGCGGCGCTGATGTTCGTCCAGGGCCTCGAGCGCGACGGGCAACTCGACGCAACGGCCCACGTGAAGGTCGAGCTGTACGGCTCGCTCGGCGCGACCGGCAAGGGCCACGGCACCGACCGCGGCGTGATGCTCGGCCTGCTCGGCGACGCGCCCGACACCGTCGATCCCGAGACGATCGACGCGCGGCTGGAAGACATCCGCAAATCGAAGAAGCTCGCGCTGCTCGGCACGCATCCGGTGCCGTTCGTGCTGAAGGAGAACATCGCGTTCTACCGCCAGGCGCTGCCCGAGCATCCGAACGGGATGAAGCTGCGTGCGTCCGACGCGGACGGCAACGTGCTGGTCGAGCGCACCTACCTGTCGGTCGGCGGCGGCTTCGTCGTGACGGCCGGCGCACCGAACACCAAGGTGCTGAGCGCGGCCGAGCAGATGACGCATCCGTTCCGCACCGGCGCCGAGCTGCTCGCGCTGACCGAGTCGACCGGCAAGTCGATCGCGCAGCTGATGTGGGAAAACGAGCGTGCGTGGCACACCGAGGAAGAGACGCGCGACGGCCTGCTGAAGATCTGGGCCGTCATGCAGTCGTGCGTGTCGCGCGGCTGCGGGATCGGCAACCCGGAAGCCGACGGCAACCTGCCCGGCCCGTTCCAGGTCAAGCGCCGCGCGCCGCAGTTGTACCGCACGCTGACGGGCAGCCCGGAGCGCGCGCTGCAGGATCCGCTGTCGATGATCGACTGGATCAACCTGTACGCGATCGCGGTCAACGAGGAAAACGCAGCCGGCGGCCGCGTCGTCACCGCGCCGACCAACGGCGCGGCCGGCATCATCCCGGCCGTGCTGCACTACTACACGCGCTTCACGCCCGGTGCGAACGAACAGGGCGTGATCGACTTCCTGCTGACGGCTGCCGCGATCGGCATTCTTTACAAGCTGAATGCGTCGATCTCCGGTGCGGAAGTCGGCTGCCAGGGCGAAGTGGGCGTCGCGTGCTCGATGGCGGCCGGTGCACTTGCGGCCGTGCTCGGCGGCACGCCGCACCAGGTGGAGAACGCGGCTGAAATCGGGATGGAACACAACCTCGGCCTCACCTGCGACCCGGTCGGCGGGATGGTGCAGATCCCGTGCATCGAGCGCAACGCGATGGCGTCGGTGAAGGCCGTCAACGCGGCGCGCATGGCGCTGCGCGGCGACGGCTCGCACTACGTGTCGCTCGACTCCGTGATCAAGACGATGCGCGAAACGGGCGCCGACATGAAGACGAAGTACAAGGAAACGTCGCGCGGCGGCCTCGCGGTGAATATCGTCGAGTGCTGATGCTGCAGCCGATGGCCATGTGGGGCAATCAGTCGCCCCGCATGACCATCGCGCGCCCTGCGGGCATGGATCAATCGTTCAGCCAGTTTTCCAGCCGCACGCCCGGGTAGCTCACAAAATCCCGCTCGTTGTTGGTCACCAGGACGACATCGAGCGACACCGCATGAGCGGCGATCAGCTTGTCGAGATGATCCTTCTTCCGCTCGCGGGTTGCCTCGCGGACCGGGCCATACGCTTGCGCAGCCGCAACATCGAACGGCGCGACGGGAATGTCCTCGATCAGCGCGGCAAGGTTGCTGCGCTCCCGCGCCGGGCTCGCGCACGCGGTGACGCCATACTCGAGCTCGGCGTACGTGATGGCCGACATCACGACGTCCCCCGTGTAGCACTGCGCAAATCGTCTCGCGACCTGCTCCGGCTGATGCTTCATCAGATAGATGCACATGTTGGTGTCGAGCATGTAGCGCGGCATCACAGCCCCTCGCGTTCGGCCTGCTCGTGGTCGCCACGCCCTTCGGCCATGAAATCCGGCCCGAATTTCGCGAATTTCTCGAGGACATCCGTCAAAGGCCGCCGCGCCGGCCGAATACGGATTTCGTCACCGATGCGCTCGATTTCCAGTTCGATATCGCTGCGTTCATAGGCAAGGTCGGCAGGAATTCGCACGGCCTGCGAGTTGCCGTTCCGAAATACCCTCGTCGTATGCATGTCGCCTCCAACATCCGGATGTACTGTGGATGTACAGTATATCCGCTTGGCCGACGATGTAAATCCATGTGTGTACAACATGCTTGCTCACCCTGATATCGATTCGAAAGCGAACGCCGGCACGCCGCACCGTTCATGACGGACAGGGCCTCATTCAACCGCGCCAACGACAAGCGGGCCGGCTCGACATTCGTAGCGCTCGATTTTTCAGCGTCGAGGATGCACGCACAAGCTGGCCGTTCGGCCGAAACCGCAGTGCGTGCCCGAATCCCTACGTGTTCCGACACTTTTCTGCGGCCGGCGTACCGGCGGCCGGCCAACGGGCGTAAGCTGTACGTCCCGCTACCCAGGGAGACGGCAGCCCATGTCGCATTCCAAGGATCTCGAGCAGCCCGCCACCACCGGCGCGCGACTGCTCGTCGATGCGTTGCTCGCCAATCACGTCGAACGTGTGTTCTGCGTGCCGGGCGAGAGTTTCCTCGCCGTACTCGATGCGCTGGCGGACGACACCGCGCGCATCCAGACGGTCGTCTGCCGCCACGAGGCGGCCGCCGCGAACATGGCCGAGGCCGTCGGCAAGCTGACCGGCCGCCCCGGCATCGCGTTCGTCACACGCGGGCCCGGCGCGACCCACGCGTCGATCGGCGTGCACACCGCGTTCCAGGATTCGACACCGATGATCCTGTTCGTCGGCCAGTGCGCCCGCGAGCACCTCGACCGCGAAGCCTTCCAGGAAATCGACTACCGGCGGATGTTCGGCCAGATGGCGAAATGGGTCGCGCAGATCGACGACCCGCGCCGCATTCCCGAATACCTGAGCCATGCGTTCCACGTCGCGACGTCCGGCCGTCCCGGCCCGGTGGTGCTCGCGCTGCCGGAAGACGTGCTGTCCGAAGCGTGCGCGCCGCAGCCCGTCGTGCCGGCCGCGAAACGCGTCGCGGCCGCG
>NZ_JAAGPG010000274.1:0-237 GCF_017104665.1 Burkholderia sp. Se-20378
TGTCTCTAGTGAGAGTGTTTGGTGTTTGCTGTAGTATGGGGTGTGTTGCCG
Source organism: Burkholderia sp. Se-20378 (assembly GCF_017104665.1). Lineage (NCBI taxonomy): Bacteria > Pseudomonadati > Pseudomonadota > Betaproteobacteria > Burkholderiales > Burkholderiaceae > Burkholderia > Burkholderia sp. Se-20378. Next base: position 52 of record NZ_JAAGPG010000274.1, read on the forward strand.
TGGGCAAGGGGGTGGACGTGCATCCATGCAGACGCGTGCTCCTGGTGTGCATTGCACCTGTGACGGACATGTCGGTTGGGTCTGAGAGTGTGAGGCGCGGATGTTCGGGTAGGGGGGGCCGGGATCAGTATTGGGGGTGGGGGGGGCGGGGGGGGGGGGGGGGGGGGGGTTTTTTGTTTTTTTTTT
>NZ_JAAGPG010000275.1:0-11009 GCF_017104665.1 Burkholderia sp. Se-20378
TCGCGACATGTACAGGCCGGGTTCGCGGCCGTGCTCGTGTGCGTCGCGCTCGGGCTGCTCGCGAAGGCGGCGTGCGGCGCGTAACGCAGCGCGCGACCGGGCACGGGAATCGAATCCGCGCCCGCCCGCGACGCCCATCATCCGGCACAATCGTTTACTGACCGACACCACCTCACACGCGGCGCCGCCAAACAAAACGCCCGGCCCGACTCATCGTCGGCACCGGGCGTCTTTCATGGCGATCACCACCTGAACGTCAGGTCGCGAACCCCGCCATCCGCTTACGTTCCTGCCGCAGCATCACGAAGTTCGCAATCACGACGCCGGCCGTCACCGCGACGATGAACAACGTCGCGAGCGCGTTCATCTCCGGATTCAGCCCCAGTCGCACGCGCGAGAACACCACGAGCGGCAGCGTCGTCGAGCCGGGGCCCGACAGGAACGCCGACAGCACGAGGTCGTCGATCGACAGCGTGAACGACAGCAGCCAGCCCGCGATCAACGCCTGCGAGATCAGCGGCAGCGTGATCGTGAAGAACACCTTCAGCGGCGTCGCGCCGAGATCGAGCGCGGCTTCCTCCAGCGACGGGTTCAGCTCGCGCACACGCGACTGCACGATGATCGCGACGTACGAGATGCACAGCATCACGTGACCGAGCCAAATCGTGAACACGCCGCGCTCGGCCGGCCAGCCGATCCACTTCGCCAGCTCGATGAACAGCAGCAGCAGCGAGATCCCCTGGATCACCTCGGGAATCACGAGCGGCGCGTTGATCATCCCGCTGAACAGCGCGAAGCCGCGAAAGCGGCCCATCCGCGCGAGCACGAAGCCGGCCCACGTGCCGATGAACACCGACGCGAACGCGGTCAGCACGCCGATCTTCAGCGACAGCCACGCGGCCGTCAGCAACTCGTCGTCCTCGACGAGCGCCGAGTACCAGCGGAACGAGAAGCCCGACCACACGGTGACGAGCTTCGACTCGTTGAACGAATAGACGATCAGGCTGATGATCGGGATATACAGGAACGCGAAGCCGGCAAACAGCGCCGCGAACTGCAGGTAACGATTCGGCTTCATCGGCGGCCTCCCTGCTCCTTCGCCTGGAAGTGCTGGAACATCGCCATCGGCACGAGCAGCAGCAGCACCATCGCGCAGGTCACGGCCGACGCCATCGGCCAGTCTGCGTTGTTGAAGAACTCATTCCACATCACGCGGCCGATCATCAGCGTGTTCGCGCCGCCGAGCAGCTCGGGAATCACGTACTCGCCGACCGCCGGGATGAACACGAGCAGGCAGCCCGCGATGATCCCGTTCTTCGACAGCGGCAGCGTGATCTGCACGAACGCCTTCCACGGCTTGGCGCCGAGGTCGTACGCGGCTTCGAGCAGGCGCAGGTCCATCTTCACCAGGTGCGCGTAGAGCGGCATCACGAGGAACGGCAGGTACGAATACACCATCCCGATGTACACCGCGTAGTTGGTGCGATACAGCTCGATCGGCGTATGGGTCAGGCCGATCCACATCAGGAAGTTGTTCAGCAGCCCGTTGTTCTTCAGGATGCCGATCCATGCGTACACGCGGATCAGGAACGACGTCCAGAACGGCAGCATCACGCCCATCATCAGCAGGTTGCGGGTCGCCGGGTTCGAGCGCGCGATGTAGTACGCCATCGGATAGCCGATCAGCAGACACAGCAGCGTCGTGATCGCGGCCACCCACACCGAGTTCACGTAGGTCGCGAAATACAGGCTGTCCGTAAACAGGAACGCGTAGTGCGACAGGTTCAGCGCGACGTGCACGACGCCGTCGGTGTACGACGCGAGCTCCGTGTACGGCGGGATGCCGAGCTGCAGCTCCGCGAAGCTGATCTTGACGACCAGCACGAACGGCACGAGGAAGAACAGCACGAGCCACGTGAACGGCCCGGCGACGACCGCCGTGGCGCCCGTCAGGTTGAAGCGCCGCACCGGCCACTCGAGCAGGGACTTGAACGTGGTCATGACGTCAGCACCACGCCCGCAGTCGCGCTCCAGCGCACGTAGATCTCGTCGCCGAGCGCCGGCGTGTCGAGCTCGGAAATCGCGAGGCTCGACACGTTCGCGATCACCGTCTTGCCGCCGTCGAGCTTCACGTGATACAGCGAGTAGCCGCCCATGTACGCGACGTTGCTGATCCGGCCGCGCGCCCAGTTGAACGCGCCTTCGGGCGGCTTGCGCGTGAGCGCGATCCGTTCGGGGCGCACCGACACCGTGACCGGCATCCCGAGCGGGCCCGAAATCCCGTGGCTCACATACAGCCGGCTCGGCAGCTCCGGCGACTCGATGTACACGTGGTCGGGCTCGTCCTCGACGGTCACGCCGTCGAACAGGTTCGTCGAGCCGATGAATTCGGCCGAGAAGCGGCTGTTCGGATATTCGTACACTTCGTTCGGCGAGCCGATCTGCACGATCTGCCCTTCGCTCATCACCGCGAGGCGATTGGCCATCGTCATCGCTTCTTCCTGATCGTGCGTGACCATGATGCAGGTGACGCCGACCTTGTTCAGGATGTTGACGAGCTCGATCTGCGTGCGCTGGCGGATCTGCTTGTCGAGCGCGGACATCGGCTCGTCGAGCAGCAGCAGCTTCGGCCGCTTGACCAGCGAACGCGCGAGCGCGACGCGCTGCTGCTGGCCGCCCGATAACTGATGCGGCTTGCGCTTCGCGTACTTGCTCATCTGCACGAGTTCGAGCGCCGATGCGACGCGCTCCTTCAGCTCCGCCTTCGGCGTGCCTTCCTGCTTGAGGCCGAACGCGACGTTCGACTCGACCGACATGTGCGGGAACAGCGCATACGACTGGAACATCATGTTCACGGGCCGCTTGTACGGCGGCATCTGCGCGAGGTCCTCGCCGTCGATCAGGATCTTGCCCGACGTGACCGTCTCGAGGCCCGCGAGCATCCGCAGCAACGTCGACTTGCCGCAGCCCGAGCTGCCGAGCAGCGCGAACAGCTCGCCCTGGCGCACGGTCAGGTTGACGCTGCGCACGGCTTCGGTGTCGCCGAATTTCTTGACGACGTCGACGATCTGGACAAAGGTCTCGGCGCGCGCATCGGCGCCGGAGGAGGAAACGGAGGACGGCGCGCCCGCGACCGGCGCACCCGACTGGCTATTCATGATGTGCTGCTTCTCTCCTGCGTTGAACGAACAAAGCCCCCGGGGGTACCAGGGGCTTCATGACTGCCGGGAACATCGGCGCGTGTCAGCGGCCCGACTTCAGCTCGGTCCACAGACGCGTCTGCAGACGTTGGATTTCAGGCGGCAGCGGCTTGAGCAGGAACAGCGTCTTCACGACGTCGGCCGGCGGATAGACGGCCGGGTCGTTCGCGACGTCCGGCCGCACATACTTGCGTGCCTCGGCGTTCGCGCTCGGGTAGTACACCGCGTTCGTGATCGCCGCGTGCACCTTCGGATCCTCGATGTAGTTGATCCACTGCAGCGCGGCATCCTTGTTCTTCGCGTCCTTCGGGATCGCCATCACGTCGAACCACACCGGCGCGCCGCCCTTCGGAATGTAGTACTCGACCTTGTACGACTTCTTCGCTTCCATCGCGCGATGCTTCGCGATCACGACGTCGCCCGACCAGCCGAATGCGAAGCAGATGTCGCCGCCGACCAGGTCGTTGATGTAGCCCGACGAGTTGAATTGCGTGATGTACGGGCGGATCTTCTTCAGCACTTCCATCGCGGCCTTGTAGTCGGCCGGGTTCGTGCTCATCGGATCCTTGCCGATGTAGTGCAGCGTCGCCGCGAACATCTGGTCGGGTGCGTCGAGCACCGACACGCCGCAGGTCTTCAGCTTCGAGAGGTTTTCCGGCTTGAACAGGATGTCCCAGTTGTCGAGCGGCACCTTGCCGAGCGCCTGCTGCGCCTTCGTCAGGTTGTATGCGAGACCGGTCGTGCCGTATGCCCAGGGCACCGAAAACTTGTTGCCCGGATCCGCGCCGGCGACGAGCGCCATCAGTTGCGGATCGAGGTACTTGAGGTTCGGCAGCTTCGACTTGTCGAGCGGCGCGAAGATGCCGGCGGCGATCTGCTTGCCCGCGTAGTTGCTGGTCGGCACGACGATGTCGTAGCCCGAGCTGCCCGTCAGCAGCTTCGCCTGCAGCGTGTCGTCGCTGTCGTAGTTGTCGTAGCGGACCTTGACGCCCGTCTGCTTCTCGAAGTTCGGGATCGTGTCCTTCGCAATGTAGTCCGACCAGTTATAGACATTGAGCTGCGTATCCTTCGCCGCTGCCGCCGATGCACCCACGCACAGCGCGAGCGCTGCGAACCGGCCCACTACCTTTGCTTTCATCCCGTTCTCCCTCCGACCGGACCGTGTGTCCGGCTGCCGTCTGCCTCGTCATGACGGCGCATTCTGGCGCGCCGCCCCTCGAAAACCCCGAAAACTACCATCATTCGCGCCCCGTCACAAAAAAATCATGGCGGTGTCGCGCAAACGGAACAGATTCCCGCCGCCGGCCAGGCTGGCCGCCCATGCGGCAAGGCGTTCCCGGGGAATTCTATCGGGTAATCGGCGGCTGTCCACCGGGAAAAACAGGCGGCGGCGAAACCGCGTTCGCCGGCCGGACGCGAACCGCCTGGCGGCTGTGCCCGAACCCGGTCGTACTGTCATGCCGCTGCACCGGTACGGCATGCCGGCCGCACCCGTCCGACCGTCCGGCCGCGATGCATTAAAATGGCGGCTGACGATTCAACTGCGTGAACCCTTCCGATGGCCTCCAATCTCCACGACCTGCCCGACAGCCCCTGTATCGGCGTGTGCTCGACCCTCTTCGACGAAGTCTGCAAGGGCTGCGGCCGCACGGCCGCCGAAGTGTCGAACTGGGTGTTCCTGAGCGACGACGAAAAGCGCGCGATCTGGGAGCGCATCTCGCGCGAAGGCACCGCGATGCGCTTCCAGTACGACAAGCTGTAAATTCGCCGCGCAAAAAAAAGCGGCATGCCGACCGCCATGCCGCCAACCCCAACTCAGTTCTTTTCCCGCCGCGTCTAGAATTTCATCCCGACGCCCACGCCGACGATCAGCGGATCGATGTGCAGCGTGCCGATGCCCTTGTCGCCGAGCGTCGCATCCGTGCTCATCCAGATCTTCTTCACGTCGACGTTCATGAAGATCTTCTTCGTCACCTGCACGTCCACGCCGAACTGCAACGCGGGGCCGAAGCTGCTCTTGTTGATCGACACGCCCTGCCCGCCGACGTTGAGCCCGTTGTTGTAGAAGTACGTGTAGTTCACGCCCGCGCCGACGTACGGACGCACCTTGCCGGCATGGTTGAAGTGGTACTGCAGCAGCAGCGTCGGCGGCAGCACGCCCACGCCGCCGAGATTGCCGAGGCTCGACGTCAGTTGATGCCGCGAGGTGCCGAGGATCAGCTCGACGCCGAGGTAGTCGCGGATCATGTACGTGAAGTCGAGCTCGGGCACGATCGCGTTGTTCACCCCGACGTTGAGCGCGCCCAGCGTGTCGCTTGCGCGCTCGTTCGGCTGGATGCTGATCGCGCGCAGCCGGACCAGGACGTCGCCCTGGTTGATGCCGTCGCCCGGCGAGGCCGCGTGCGACAGCGACGGCATCGCGGCGAAAGCAGCTGCAACGGCCGCAGCGGTGACACAAGTTCGAATCGTTTTATGCATGGTACGGACCCCCAAAGAATGGTTTCCATTCTCCCTGTAGGGTCTTTTCATCGTCTTGATATCCGTCAAGCCAGCGTAAACGTGGGACGGTTTGCCGCAGGCTCCGTCGCACAGCCCGTCAGCAGCAGGTCGAGCAGATCGCGCACGCTGCGGATCGCACGGCCGAACGGCAACGCTTCACGGCCGCGGAAGAACAGCCCGTTCGCGACGTCGCCGCGCAATGCGGCCGCCAGCCGCGTGTCGATGCAGAAATGGCCGAACTTCTCGATGCCGTCGCGCAAGCCGCATACGCTCAGGCATTCGAGCGCGGTCGGGCAACGCTGCTTCAGCGCGCCGAGCTTGGTGCGAATGCGCGTCTCGTTGCGCAGGTAACGATCGAGCCACGGCGTCTTCACCGCGCGGGCGGGCAGCCCCGTCACGCTGACGAATTCGACGATATCGTCGGGCGTCGCGTCGGCCAGCACGCGCTTGAAGTGCGGATGCGCATCGCCTTCTTCCGTCACCGCGAACGGCGTCCCGACCTGCACGCCATTCGCACCGGCCTCGAACGCCGCGCGCACCGTGTCGTGACTGTTGATCCCGCCCGCAACGATCAACGGGATCGTTTCACGCGCGAGTCCGAGCGACGCCATCACCTGCGCGGTCTCGTCGAGCACGCGCGCGAAATCGAAGCGACCGTCGTGCATGTCGTCGATCTGCGTGACGCCGAGATGGCCGCCCGCATGCGCCGGATGCTCGATCACGATCGCGTCGGGCAGGCGCCCCTTCTTCATCCACTTCTTCAGCACGAGCGCGATCCCGCGGCTGTCCGACAGGATCGGAATCAGTGCGATGTCGTGTCCTTGCGTGAGATCGGGCAGGTCGAGCGGCAGGCCCGCGCCCATCACGATCGCGTCCGCCCCTTCGTCGCACGCCGCCCGCACGTAGTCCGCATGCGCGCTCACGGCCTTCATCACGTTGACCGCGATCATCCCGCGCCCTTCGCTGTAGGTCTTCGCGAGGCGGATCTCGCGCGCGAGTGCCTCGAGGTTCGCGGCTTCGAGCGTCGTGCGATCGGGTTGCGCGCGACAACGCGCGAGCAGGTCCGCATGATGGTGGCGCAGGTCGATGCTCGCGATCGTGCCGACCGCGCCTTCGCGCGCGACGCTGCCCGCCAGCCGGTGCGCGGAAATGCCGACGCCCATGCCGCCCTGCACGACAGGCAGCAAGGTGCGGCCGCGAATCGTCAGCGGCGGAAAGGAAGTGCGTACGGTCATCTGAAACCTCGTCGGAACATCGGAACCGCGATGATCGACGATCCACCGACGCGCACCTTGACGGCCGTCAATAAAAAACGGCACGCGAGCGTGCCGTTTCCCGTTCAGGCCGTGAGAATCGCTCAGGCCGGCTTCGCGGGCTTGAGCTGCATCGACTTGTACTCGAGATATTCTTCGAGTCCGTACACGCCGTTCTCGCGGCCGTGACCCGACTGCTTGTAGCCGCCGAACGGCGCGGCCATGTTCCACACGCCGCCGTTGATGTCGACCTGCCCGGTGCGGATGCGGCGCGCGACGCCCATCGCGCGTTCGTCGCTGCCGGCCCACACCGCGCCGCCGAGCCCGTACGGCGAATCGTTCGCGATGCGCACGGCCTCGTCTTCATCGCGATACGTGATGATCGACAGCACCGGCCCGAAGATTTCTTCCTGCGCGATCGTCGATTTCGGATCGACGCGGCCGAACACGGTCGGCTTCACGAAGAAGCCTTTATCCAGCCCTGCCGGCAGGCCCGTGCCGCCCGTCACGAGCTCCGCGCCTTCGTCGATCCCGCGCTGGATGTAGTCCTGCACACGCTGCTGCTGCACGGCCGAGGCCAGCGCGCCGAGACGCGTCGCATCCTGCCGCGGATCGCCGGCGACGTAGGTTTCGGCCGCCGCCTTCGCGATCGCGCGCGCCTCATCGTAGCGCGCTTCCGGCACCAGCATGCGCGTGTGCGCCGAGCAGGTCTGCCCCGCGTTCAGGTAGCACGCGTTGACCGTGCCCTTCACCGCCGTCGCGAAGTCGGCATCGTCGAGGATCACCGACGCCGACTTGCCGCCCAGCTCGAGCGCGACGCGCTTGACGCCCGCAGCCGCCAGCTCGGCCACGCGCTTGCCGGCGCGCGTCGAGCCCGTGAACGACACCATGTCGACGTCCGGATCGGTGGCCAGCACTTCACCGACCACCGGGCCGTAGCCGCACACGAGGTTGAACACACCGGCCGGCAGCCCGGCTTCGTGAATCGCTTCAGCGAGCATGAACGCGTTGAGCGGTGCGACTTCGGACGGCTTCAGGACGACCGTGCAGCCGGCCGCGAGCGCCGGCGCGACCTTCAGCGTGACCTGGTTGAGCGGGTAGTTCCACGGCGTGATCGCCGCGACGACGCCGACCGGCTCGCGCACGACGAGCGAGTTGCCGACCTGTGCCTCGAACTCGAACGATTCGGCGAGCTTCGCGTACGCCTTCCAGTTGTAGATCGGGCCGCCGACCTGGATCGCGCGCGACAGCTTGATCGGCATCCCGACTTCGCCGGTGATCGACTGCGCAAGCTCCTCGCTGCGCGCCTGCAGATGCTCGACGATCTTGCGCAGGTAGCCCGCGCGCGTCGCGGGCGGCGTGGCCGCCCATGCGTCGAAGGCTGCGCGCGCCGCGCGGATCGCGTCCTGCGCGTCGGACGCGACGCCTTCCGGAATCCGGCCAATCACGGCTTCGGTGCCCGAGTCGATCACGTCGATCGTGCCGGTGCCGGCCGGTTTGCGCCACGCGCCGTCGATATAGAACTGGTCGTAGATTTTCATCGCTTTCCGCCTCCAGGAAAGCCGACATTCTAGCGAGCGTTTCGGTCTGCCGGTGTGACGATTGACAGCCATTAGAAAGGTCTTTAGCCTCGGCGCCTCATTCATCATAAGAAAGGAGAATGCCTTGAGCATCCTGACCAAAATCGAGGGCGGCTATCTTCAGGTGTTGCGCGTGATCGTGCTGTTGTTCGCGACCGCAGTCCTGATCGGCGGGGTCATATTCGGCGCGGTCGCACTCGATGCGCGCCTGTCGAAACCGCCGAAAGTCGATTCGGCCATCCAGGTCGATCCTGCATCGTTCGCGTGGGAGAACGGTGCGCCCGCCAAGGCCGCGCCGGCCACCGACGGCGCGGCAGCCAAGGACGACGACGCGTCGCCCGCGCTGCGCCTGTCGACGCGACTGTCGGGCATCGTGCAGAAGCACGGCCGGACGGCCCTGTCGCCGGACTACGCGGTCGATCGCGACGCGTACGAGCCGTCGTTCCAGCGCGTGCTCGGCGACGACGACCATCCGGACGTCGCGTACTACGAGCAGCAGATCGCGTATCTCGACAAGGTGCTGTCGCGCGCGGATGTCGCGGCCAGCGTCAAGAAGAAGGTCACCGGTCACGGCGACGAATATGCGCGCGAGCAGGCGTACACCGACGTCGTGTCGGCCGTCATGCGCGACTTCTCCGAGCGCTACGACGCACGCCGGACCGCGATCGACAACGAGAAGAAGGCCGCCGAAGAAACGGCTGCCGAGAATGGCCAGACCGCGCGCTACGCGGGCGTCGCCGCACTCGTCGCGCTGTATTCGTTCGTGTCGCTCGCGGTGCTGATCATCCTGATCCGCGTCGAGCGCAGCATCCGCTCGATCGCGCGCGCCACGCACACGACGACCTGAGTTCGCTCATCGGCAGCCCGGCCCGCGCGCCGGGCTGCGGCGGGCCCCGCAACGGGCCCGCTCGGCGGCGCAGGCGGCCGCCTCTTCCCGAGTGGTTCACCGCTCGCGCACTTTCCGTTCCCGCTGCCCCCCTCACTCCGCCGTCGGTCGTCCACGCCGGCGCAGCGTCCGTTTCGCCGGCGCCACGTCAGCATCCGCCCGGATGCGCGGCCGGGCCCGCATCGTGCTATGTTTTTATTATCGGCACCGGCCCATTGCAACCGGCGCCGCCCGGAATCGACGTATTTCGTGAGCGCTGCCATGTCCGACGCACCCCATACCCTCGGCTCGCAAGACCGCCTCGAGCTGCTTTGCTGGCTCACCTGCGGCAACCTCGGCGCGTTTTACCTCAACGAATCGTGGCCGGACGCCACGTTCCAGGTTCAGGCCGCGCACCGCTGGCTCGACCGCCATCATCGCCAGGCCGACTGGCTGGCCGTTGCCAAGCTCGCGGCGCTCGCGCAGGACATCGCGAAGCGGCATGCCGGGTTCGTCGATGCGTCATGGGCGCGCGACGCGGTCGAGGAAATCGTCGATACCGACGATCTCGACTATCGGGCGAAACTCGTGCAATGGGTCTACGAAGACTGCTGCAAGGCGCTCGCCGACAAGCGGCTGGCCGACTGAGTCCATGCGTGCGGGCCGCGGCATCGCGCGGCCGCCCGTCTGTTCGTCGATGCGCTCGCGGCTGCCGCGACGATCGACGGGCGCGGCACGCGTCGCACCACCCCCCTTCACCACCACGCGCCAAACGCTTACAACAGCGATTTCGCCTGCGTCAGCACCTTGTCGCAGATCTGCTTGGTGACCTGCTGCTTCAGGCCGCCGCCGCTCAGGTCGAGCTTGCTGCCGTTGCCGGCATCGAGGACCCCGCTCGCGCCGCTGGTATAGCCGCTGTCGGACGACGCGTTGCCGCCGAGCTTGCCCATCAGCGCGTCCTTCACCGACGACGCGCCGCCGGACGCCCCGCCGAGATAATTGTTCTGGATGCAGAACTGCAGCAGGCCGGCGACGTTGCCGGTGCTGCCCGGCATCAGCGACGAACCGCCCCCGCCCGTCAATGCACCGCCGAGGCCGCCGAGATTGCCGAGCGCACCGCCCGCGCTACCGCCTGAATCGCCGCCGCCGCCGACCTGCTTCAGGACATCGCCCAGCTGCGCATGCGCCACCGAAAACGGCGCGAGCAATCCGATCAGCGCGCCGGCAACGGTCGCGCGGTATAGACGTGCATTCATGTGAAGCCTCCCGGTTGTGATGGCATGAGTACCGCGAATCGAATCCAAGGATACTCAATCAACCCGTGCAATACAGCCTTCGAATGCGGCCTGAAACGTCAGGTATCGTGATATCGCCACAATTTGACAAAGCTTGACGTCACCCGTCGGCTCACCGGCCCCTCGCTCGCGCCGCACGCATCGCAGCCAGCCGCCCGGTGCGTGCATGTGCGCCGCTATGCATCCGCCGCGCGCGATCCCCGCCATGAAGCGGCAACGGAAACGAGTGCCAGCATCACGCCGATCGACGCGAACGGCATGGCCGGATGCAGCTCGTACAGCATCGCGCCGGCCAGCGGCCCGATCACCATGCTGAG
>NZ_JAAGPG010000276.1:0-11186 GCF_017104665.1 Burkholderia sp. Se-20378
TTACGTCGGCTCGTTCGTCGCCGATGCACGCGAGCTGTTGCAGCAGGACGTGCGCGTGCCGGCCGGCTACTGGGTGTCGTGGGGCGGGCAGTTCGAGCAGTTGCAAAGCGCGAGCGAGCGCCTGAAGCTCGTCGTGCCGCTCGCGCTGTTCATGGTGTTCGTGCTGCTGTTCGTGATGTTCAACAACGTGAAGGACGGGCTGCTCGTGTTCACCGGCATTCCGTTCGCGCTGAGCGGCGGGGTCGTGTCGCTGTGGCTGCGCGGGATTCCGCTGTCGATCACGGCGGCGGTCGGCTTCATCGCGCTGTCCGGCGTGGCCGTGCTCAACGGGCTCGTGATGATCTCGTTCATCCGCAACCTGCGCGATGAAGGGATGCCGCTCGAGGCCGCCGTGCGCGAAGGCGCGCTCACGCGGCTGCGGCCGGTGCTGATGACCGCGCTCGTCGCGTCGCTCGGCTTCCTGCCGATGGCGTTCGCGACCGGCACCGGCGCCGAGGTGCAGCGCCCGCTCGCGACGGTCGTGATCGGCGGTATCCTGTCGTCCACGGCGCTGACGCTGCTGGTGCTGCCCGTGCTGTACCGTGGCAGCCATGCGGTGTCGTGGCGCGCGGCGTTGCGCGGCGGCTTCGGCTCGGGCGTGCTGCGCCGGCTGGGTTTCTTCAAGGGAAATGCGTGATGCGAATTCTGATTGTCGAAGATGAACCGAAGACGGGCGCGTACCTGCGCAAGGGGCTCACCGAGGCCGGCTATGTCGTCGACTGGGTCGAGGACGGCATCACGGGCCAGCACCAGGCCGAGACCGAGGAGTACGACCTGCTCGTGCTCGACGTGATGCTGCCCGGCCAGGACGGCTGGACGCTGCTGCAGAACCTGCGGCGCAGCAAGTCGACGCCCGTGCTGTTCCTCACCGCGCGCGACGACGTCGGCGATCGCGTGAAGGGGCTCGAGCTCGGCGCCGACGACTACCTCGCGAAGCCGTTCGATTTCGTCGAGCTGACCGCGCGCATCAAGTCGATCCTGCGACGCGGCCAGCCGCGCGATTCGAACACGCTGCGCGTGGCCGACCTCGAACTCGACCTGACGCGCCGCAAGGCTACCCGGCAGGGCGACACGATCCTGCTGACCGCGAAGGAATTCGCGCTGCTGTGGCTGCTGATGCGCCGCGAGGGCGAGATCCTGCCGCGCGCGACGATCGCGTCGCAAGTGTGGGACATGAATTTCAACAGCGACACGAACGTCGTCGATTCGGCGATCCGGCGGCTGCGCTCGAAGATCGACGACGCGTACGACCCGAAGCTGATCCACACCGTGCGCGGCATGGGCTACGTGCTCGAGGCGCGCGGCGGCAGCGCGACATGATCGCGCGCCTGCTGCCGCGCACGCTGCGCGGACGCCTGACCGCGCTGATCATCCTGTCGACGTCCGTGATCCTCGCGTCGAGCGGCGTCGCGCTCTACGAGGCGCTGAGCAATCGCGTCGAAACGACGGCGGCCGAGCAGATGTCCGGCATTTCCGCCGCGCTGGGTGCGCACCTGGCCGAAGCGCGCTCGACGGCCGACGTCGCGCGCAACACCGACATCTGGATCGACCAGTTGCACGGCCATCCGAACATGGATCTGGCGATCTTCGACGCCTCGGGTACGCGCCTCGTCGGCACACCCGGCTTCCGCCTGGTTGCGCCGCTGATGTCGCTGGATGCAGGGCGCGTGCCGGTCGGTGTCGCACCGCCCGGCGCGCGGCAGCAGTATCTGGTAACGAATGTGCCGCTGGCCGGCTCGGGCGCAGGCGCGCCCGTGGTGCGCGTCGTGGTGCAGTACGACCGCAGCGCCGACGTGCTGCTGCTGCGCACGCATGCTTATACGATCGTCGTGATCGAGGTGTTCGGCGTGGTGCTCGCGGCCGCGATCGCATATGGCATCGCGGCGCTCGGGCTGAGCCCGCTGCGGCGGTTCGCGGCGCGGGCCGAACAGATGTCGACGAGCCGGCTCGCCCATCCGCTGCCGGCGCTCGATACGGCCGGCGAGTTGAAGGAACTCGAGCATGCGTTCAACGGCATGCTGGAGCGGCTGAACGAATCGTTCACGCGGCTGAGCCAGTTCTCGTCGAATCTCGCGCACGACATGCGCACGCCGCTCACGAACCTGCAGGCGGCCGCGCAGGTCGTGCTGTCGCAACCGCGCAGCGCGGAGGAATACCGGAACGTGATCGAGTCGAGCATCGACGAATACCAGCGGCTGTCGCGGATGATCGAGGACATGCTGTTTCTCGCGCGTTCGGAACAGGCCGGCACGTCAATCAGCGTGCGGCGCCTGGATGCGTCGGAGGAAGCGGGGCGCGTCGCCGGCTACTACGAGCCGCTGGCGGAGGATGCCGGCGTAACCGTGAAGGTCGACGGCCATGCGTGGGTCGATGCGGATCTGACGCTGTATCAGCGCGCGCTGAGCAACCTGCTGTCGAATGCGCTGGCCTACGCGCCGCGCGGCAGCGTCGTGACGATCGATTGCGTGGAGCAGGGCGGAGGAACGACGATCGCCGTGTCGGATACGGGGCCCGGCATCGAGGCCCAGCACGTCGGGCGGATCTTCGAGCGCTTCTATCGTGTCGATCCGTCTCGGCACAATTCGGCGCAGGGGACGGGGTTGGGTCTCGCGATCGTCCGGTCGATCATGGACAATCACGGCGGCGAATGCGGGGTCGACAGCGACCCCGGCCGGCGCACGACGTTCTGGCTGCGCTTTCCGCGACGGCCGGCCGAGCTGAATCGGCCGGCGGCCATCCATACCTGACACCGCCGGCGGGCACGCCCGCGCGTTCGCCAAAAGGCGGCTGCGCGCGGCGTGCTGCCCGCGGTCGAGTGGCCGAGCGTCATTTCTGCGCGGTCAGGTTGTCGTGGTTGTCGGTCTGCGGCTTCTTCTCGCCGCCATGCACCGAAATCCCGTGAAGCTCCTTGTTGCGTGCGACGAGCTCGCCGGTCGGCGGATATTGCGTCTTGCTCACCGGCACGACGCCGTCGTGCTGCGCCTGCTTCAGTTCATTGACGACCTGCGTGCGGGTCTTGCCCTGCGTTTGCGTCTGTGCAAATGCGGCCTGCGTGGCCATGCCGAGCGACAGCGTGGCGGTGACGAACAGTGCTGCGAGTTTTGCCGTTTTCATCGAGTGCTCTCCTTGATCAGGGCCGCCGGGTGGCGAACCATGGACCCAGTATGCGAAAGCAGCCGTGCGTGATCGTGATCGCGAGATGAAAAATGCGTCAGATTGCGTGAGGAGGAGCGGCGCCGTTCCGACGCGACCGACATGACGCAATCGTCATGTTCACGTCATGAGCGCGATGAGCCGGAAGCGGAACATGAAGTCTGCCGATGGCCGATGTGGCCGGCGGCATTCATGCCGTTCGCGATAGCTGTATGGAAAGCGTCCGGCCTCGCTCAGACTTCCCTTCCGGACCGAAAAGTGCATCGTCCCGCCATTCGCCTAGCCTTGATCGCAGTCCTGATCGTCCCGTTGTTCTCGGGCTGCGCATCGACACGTTCCGGCACCGCGCCCACTGCGCAGGCCAAGCCCGCCGCTGCGAAAAAGCCGGTGCCGGCCGATCTCATGCCCGGCGAGCAGATCGACTACGCCGGGCATCGCTGCGGCAATCCGAACCTGTATGTGAAAACGCATACGTGCCTGTTCCCGCAGCGCATTTCGACACCCTGATCATCGGGGCCGCGACCAAAAAAAGGCCCGGCACTCGACGTGTCCGGGCCTAACGCGTGACGTGCCGTGCGGCAACGACCCGCTTGCGTGGTCTGGAACGGGCGCTGCCCGTCACATTTCCGATCGTAGCGATACGATGCTTCGCGAACCTGATCGGAACATGAAATTTTCGTCACGCGACGCGCAGTTGGTCGCCGCGATCAGAACCGGTGGCGCAACCCGAGATTGACGATCCCCTGCGTGCGCGTTCCGCCATAGCCGTACGAGCCGATCGACGCCTGCGCCGTTTGCGTGCCGCCGTCGAGCGTGCGCTGTTCGCCGTTCGCGCGTTGCCACGCACCGACCGCGTAGAGATCGGTACGCTTCGACAGCACGTAATCGGCGCCGGCGGACACCTGATGGTAGGTCGCGCTCGTATCGCCACGGGCACGCGTATAGCTGTAGCCGACGCCGACGAGCAGGCTGGGCGTAGCCTGGTAATTGAAGAAGCCGCGTGCGGTGTCGTACTTCTGCGTGCTGCGAAACGCGGACATCGCATCGGCCTTGTACAGCGCGTTGCTGTAGTCGATGCCGACCGCGAACGGCGCGAAGTTGTAGCGCACCGCGCCGCGCGCGATGCCGATCGATTTCGCGGAGATGTAGCCGCCATTGACCAGCGACCCGTCGAACGTGCCGTCGGAGGTGCCGTTCCAGCCGGTCCGGATGCCGTTGGCGAGCGAGGAGCGATTGGCCGCGTAGTAATAACCGCCCGCCACGTCGACCGGGCCGTTGCTGTACGACAGGCCGGCCGACCAGGTTTGCCCGGCGCCGCTCTTGCCGGCGACACCGCCGAGCGCAACCATGCCGACGAACTGGAATCCGTTGATCACCGGCGACGTGTATTTCACCGCGTTGTCGGTGCGCGACGACGTGTCGTAGTTGTCGACGTCGCCGGGTGTCGCGTAGACGCTGCCGAAGTAGAAGTCGCCGGTGACCGGCCACGCGACATCCGCGAGCGCGTCATACTGACGGCCGAGCGTCAGCGTGCCCCAGCGCGCGCTTTCGAGCCCGACGAATGCCTGCCGGCCGAACATCCGGTTGCCTTGCCCGAGCGCGCCGGTGTTCGGATTGAAGCCGTTTTCCAGCGTGAAGATCGCTTTCAGCCCGCCGCCCAGATCTTCCGTACCCTTCACGCCGAAGCGGTTGCCGAGCAGGTTGCCGTTGCCGAGGCCGACGAGATTCTTGCCGTCCGCGTTGGCGTTCCATACGTACGTCAGCGACGTATCGAACAGGCCGTATAGCGTGACTTCCGACGCGTGTGCCGCGTGAGCGGTTGCGAGTAGCGCACCCGACATCATGGCGAGCCGAACGGGAGTTTTCATGGAGTGCCCCTGAAGTTCAAGATGATCGTTTCGTGCATCGGTCGATTCCGCGCCGCGCGTGGTGCCGGCGGGCGCGGAATATCGCAATGGCGCTGCCGATTCTGGAAAGCGTTCGGATCGTGAAGGTGAGGGACAAATGAGAAAAATGTCATCGACGCGTCATGGGCGCAGAAACTGACGACGATTTTTCATTCGCAGTGCGATGCAGCGCCTGTCGAAGCGGTGACGAAACCGTCATGCTGCGATCACGATTCCGCACCGCTGCCGGCTCAAAGTGAATGCTCCTGTCACGGCTTTCCAAGCAAGGAGCGAACAACATGAACCTTCCGCGACCGATGATCGTCATCGCCGCTGCCGCGCTGTCGATGGCGGCTTTTTCGCAGGCCGTGGCCGCGCAGCAGAAGACCCGACAGGAAGTCCGTCAGGAACTGGTGCGTGCGCGCCACGACGGCGTGATTCCGAGCCCGAATCACGACTACCCGGCGAGCCCGGCCACCGTCGCGCGCAACCAGGAAATCCATCGCGCGTCGGTGCATCGCGGCGAGACGGCGCCGCTGGTCGATGCGCACGACAACCGTTTTGCGGTTCGTTGATCGGTCATTCGCGGCCGCCCGGCGTGGTGCCCGCCGGCCGCATCCCACACGAAGAGGAGAGTGTCATGCGCAATTTCGCGAAAGGAATCGTGCTCGCGGTGTGTCTGATGTCGACGGCCGCGATGGCGGCCGGCTGGCCGGAGCGTGCGCTGTCGCACGCGTCGGCGCATGATGTCGGCCGGCGCGCGAACGAGCGGATGCGCTGCGAGTTCGCGACCGTGCCGGCCGGCGCGTGGAGCGCGACGTTCACGCGCGGGCAGTGCGAGGTCGACAACGGCCGGCTGACGTTCGTGCCGGCCGATGCCGGCGACGGATCGAATGGCGCGGCGAAGCGGATCCTGCTCGGCGAGGTCCGCACCGCGTCGCATCAGTCGCGCAAGCTGAAGGAGCAACTGCAACTGACGACACGCGACGAAGTGATCGCGCTGAACGTGCTGACCGACGACGGCAGCCGCAAGTCGCGCGAACATGCGATCGACCTGTGGGCCGCGCTGCGCAACGAGGGCGTGACGCCCGTCAACGGCACCCGCATCGTCGACACGTATCCGACCGGCGCGACGACGTGGTAGCCGGCGCGCCGCCGTGGCCGGCTTATCCGGCCTTCACCGATCCTTCGATCAGGAAGAACACGATGAAGCCGATGAAGAACGCGGCCGTCGCGAACGGCGTTTCAGGTACCTCGTGCGCTTCGACCAGCAGTTCTTCGGTGACGAGGTACAGCAGCGCCACGGTGCCCAGCCCGAGCAGCGCCGCGTAGATATTGGGCGGAAGTCCGGCGAACGCCGCGTTGCCGGCCACGGCCGCGACGCTCAGCAGCGCCGCGAGCCCGACCGGTACGACGATCGACAGCAGGCGGCCAATGCCGGCGGCCGCGAGCGCCGCGCTGACCGACAGCGCGAGGAACAGCACCTCGAGCGTCAGCGCGACGGTCAGGATGATGCCGCTTTCGTCGCTCGCGGAGAACGCGATGCCGAGCACGAGGCCGTCGATGACGAGATCGATCGCGGTGACGATGATGAGGCTCACGGGCAGCCGCGCTTCCTCGAAGCGCGTCTCGATCGCACCCGACAATGCACGGGTCGCAAGCATCAGCGCGATGCCGAGCACGAAGCCGACGACGACCGGAAACAGCGCATGCGCACGGTCCTGCGGCAGCAGTTCGAGCGCGGCGGCCGCGAACACGATGCCGCCGGTGAAATGCTGGATGACGCTCGACGTTTTCGGGCCGGGGGCGCGCCAGGCGGCCGCAACGGCGCCGAAACAGGCCGCCAGCAAGGGCGGTAACGTGAGCAGCGCAAGCTTCGCGGTCGGTGTCATGAGGCCTCTCGGACGGTTGGCGTACCGCAGCGGGCTCGGCGTCTGGCTGCCCGGCTACATGGTACGGGGGTTCGTACGCGCCGGGCGTTTCCCCGGCATCAACCGGGGATTGAACACCTTGAAGCCGCTTCAAGGTCAACACATTCGAGGCAGGGCGCACCGGCAGGCCGGCGCGCCCGTGCCGGTCAAAGCTGCGCGAGCGCCTGGTCGAGATCGGCGAGCAGGTCGTCGATATGCTCGATGCCGATCGACAGCCGCACCGTTTCTTCCTTCACGCCGGCCTTCGCAAGTTCGGCCGGCGACAGTTGCCGGTGCGTCGTCGATGCCGGGTGCGTCGCGAGCGATTTCGTGTCGCCGATGTTGACGAGCCGCGTGAACAGCTTCAGCGCGTCCTGGAACTTCGCGCCGCCGTCACGTCCGCCCTTCACGCCGAAGGTGAGGATGCCGGGCGCGCGGCCCGACAGGTAGCGCGCGACGAGCGCATGGTCGGGGTGATCGGGCAGGCCCGCGTAGTTCACCCATTCGACGTTTTCGTGACGCGCGAGATGCTGCGCGATCTTCAGCGCGTTGTCGCTGATCCGCTCGACGCGCAGCGCCAGCGTTTCGATCCCCTGCAGGATCTGGAAGGCATTGAACGGCGAGATGGCCGCGCCCATGTTGCGCAGCGGCACCACGCGCGCGCGGCCGATATAGGCGGCCGGCCCGAACGCTTCCGTGTAGACGACGCCGTGATAGCTGACGTCGGGCTCGTTCAGCCGCTTGAAGCGGTCCGCATGCTCGGCCCACGGGAACTTGCCCGAATCGACGATCGCGCCGCCGAGGCTCGTGCCGTGCCCGCCGAGATACTTCGTCAGCGAGTGCACGACGATGTCCGCGCCGTGTTCGAACGGGCGCAGCAGGTACGGCGACGGCACCGTGTTGTCGACGATCAGCGGGATGCCGTGGCGATGCGCGACTTCCGCGAGCGCCGCGATGTCAGTGACGTTGCCGAGCGGGTTGCCGACCGATTCAGCGAAGATCGCCTTCGTGCGTGCGTCGATCAGCGGCTCGAACGAGGCGGGGTCGCGCGGATCGGCGAAGCGCGTCGTGATCCCGTATTGCGGCAGCGTATGCGCGAACAGGTTGTAGGTGCCGCCGTACAGCGAACTCGCGGACACGATGTTGTCGCCGGCTTCGGCGATTGTCTGGATCGCGTACGTGACGGCCGATTGCCCCGATGCAAGCGCCAGTGCGCCGATGCCGCCCTCGAGCGCGGCGATCCGCTGCTCGAGCACGTCCGTCGTCGGGTTCATGATCCGCGTGTAGATGTTGCCCTGGACCTTCAGGTCGAACAGGTCGGCGCCGTGCTGCGTGTCGTCGAATGCGTACGCAACGGTCTGGTAGATCGGTACGGCGACCGCGCGCGTGGTCGGGTCGGGACGATATCCGCCGTGCACGGCGATGGTTTCGAGGCGCCAGTTCGATACGGCCTGATCGGTCATGGGTGCTCCGTCTGTTGTTGTGGTGGTCGAGCGATTATAGGAGCACGCGCGCGACCGCTCTTAGAACGAATGGTTTGTTGCTTATGGCGATGCGGCGCATAAAATGCCTGTTCCGCAAACAAGGGGTGCACGATGAATCAGGATCATTGGAACCAGGTGGATGCGTATTTCTCCGCGACGCTCGTGCCGTCCGACGACGCGCTCGACGCCGCGCTCGCGGCGAGCGACGCGGCCGGGCTGCCCGCGATCAACGTCGCGCCGAACCAGGGCAAGCTGCTGCAACTGCTCGCGACGATCCGCGGCGCACGGCGGATCCTCGAGGTCGGTACGCTCGGCGGCTACAGCACGATCTGGCTCGCGCGCGCGTTGCCGCCGGGCGGCACGCTCGTGACGCTCGAACTGAACCCCGCGCACGCGAAGGTCGCGACGCAGAACATCGCGCGCGCCGGGTTCGCGGAAGTCGTGACGGTGGTGGTCGGCAGCGCGAAGGACAGCCTCGCGCGGCTGATCGACGCGGGTGAAGCGCCGTTCGATTTCATCTTCATCGATGCCGACAAGGACAACAACCCGGTCTATCTCGATGCGGCGCTGAAGCTGTCGCGCCCCGGCACGGTGATCGTCGTCGACAACGTCGTGCGCGGCGGGCGCGTGGCCGATCCGGACAATCGCGAGCCCGACGTGGTCGGTGTGCGCGACGGGTTCGCGCGTCTCGTGGCCGCCCCGAACCTCACGACCACGGCCGTGCAGACGGTCGGGCAGAAGGGCTGGGACGGCTTCTCGATCTCGATCGTCGGCGCGTGACGTGATGGCGGTACGCGCGTGCGGTCGCACCGCACGCTAGTTCTTGTCGGGATTTTTCTCTTCGCACTGGTCGGGATCGTCGCGCAGCACGATGCGGCGGATGCGGCCGTTGTCGTAGAACGGCATCTCGGGGCAGAACTTCATGCCGGCGCGGGTTTGCGTGCGTTTCCACGCGACCTTTTCGGTGCGTACCAGCGTCGGCGCGTGGCCGGGTGAACCCGGCTTCCAGATATCGATATAGGCGCGTGTCGTCGACGGCGAATCGCTCGTTTCGCAATCTTTCGGGTCGCCAAGCGTCGAACGCAGCCCGGTGTCGGTCTGCTCGATGCGCTGCGGAAACTCGATGTAACCGTCGCCGTAGGCGGGCACGACGTAGCAATAACGACGCGTGTTCCCGTCGAGCACCGGCAGCATGTAGCTGCTGGCCGTGTCGACTTCCTTCACGTCGTTGCCCTGCCAGCGGTAGGTCGTCACGCCATGCTCGCAGCAGCTCGCGCGCCAGCTCGTCCAGATGATCCGGTGTACGGGATCGAAATCCGGCGACGTGATGCCCTGCAGCCCCTGCGGCGCATCGATGAAATGCCGCGTCTTCGGATCGTAAATCCACGTCTGGTATGGAATGTTCGGGCTTGCCCCCATCCCTTGCGCAAGCATCAGGTCGGGCCATCCGTCGAAATTCACGTCGGCGAAATCGGGCGTGGGCAGGCCGCAGGTGCCTTGCGAATCCGTCTGAAGCGTCTGCACGAGGCGGCCGCGATCGTACAGGCGGATCGCGGAAACGTGCGGCGGGTCGTTGCACGAACCGCTGTCGTCGGGCAGTTTGTCCGCGACGAGGCGGATCTCGTAAGGGAACGGCCTGCCGTCCTGTTTCGGTGCGAGCGAGACGGGCAGTGTGCGCTTGCCGTCCGGCGATGCCCACGTGCCGGTCACGGCGTTGTCGAGAGAGGCGACGTGCCACGTACCCGTTACGCGATCGGCGTTGGCTTTCGCGCCGCTGTCGCGTTCCGACAGCGTGGCGCCGTGCGCGTCGAGTGTTCCCTTCAAGGCGAGCCGATAGCGTTTGTCGGACGTGCAGGGCGCGTAGCAGTACCAGCCCGATACCGTGTCGGCCACACGCGACAACGAGACTTCGACATGCCGGTTGCCGATCGTGCCGGTCCAGTTGTGCGACCAGAACGGGATTTCGACCGAATCGTCGGCGTTGGTCGCACGCGCCGGCGCCGACGCGAATGCGGTGATGGCGACCAGTGCGAACGCAAGCACGCTGCGCCAGCCGCGCGTGCGCCGCGTCGCGGTCGCGAGGCGCGACGCGGTGATGAACGGGTGATGCATGGTTCGGCCCCTCGGTTTGTTATGGGTTATCCATGCCGGCGCGTTTCAGTGCGATGCGTGCGTCAGTGGTTTCCTGCCGCATCGGCCCGCCGATACAGGCGTGGCCACTGATCGTCGAACAGGCCGTTGCAGGTGCCGTGCGTGGCGATATCGCCGAGCATGAAGCGGCGGCCGTCGAAGATCCACGATGCGGTCGAGCCGCAATCGCCGGCACTGCGCAGCCGGACCTTGCTCGACAGCGTCGCGCTGGCGGAATCGTAGCCGGCCTCGGTCAGTTCGTTCGCGAACGACGCCGAATCGAGCCCTGCATTCGCGTTCTCGCCGAAATTCATCGCCGTCGGCGAGTAGGGCGCAGTTCGCCGCACGCGATACCACAGGTCGGTGTGGTTATACATGCTGCTGGTCTGGCACGGTATCGCGACCAGTGCTTCGTCGGCGGAGATCGCGACGGCGCGCGATGCCTTCCTGCGATCGCTCGCCGACATTTCGTCTTCGACATCGGCCGCACATTGCTTCACGTCGCCGCCGAATTTCGCGAGCACCGCGTCGACGAGCGGGCGCTGCTCGGCGGCCGACAGGCTGGCGGCCGACGGCGGCGCCGG
>NZ_JAAGPG010000025.1:0-42544 GCF_017104665.1 Burkholderia sp. Se-20378
GCGCTCTGCCGATAGAGGGGTGAGCGCGCCGACCGCATGGCCTTCGCGGGCCGAACGCGGCCGCGATTCCGGTAGCGCGCGCCAGACGAGTGCGAGGTTGAGCGCATTGAGCACCGCGGCCGCGACGAACGGCGCGCGCACGTGCAGCGCGCCGAGCAGGCCACCGAGCAACGGGCCCGCGATGAAGCCGATGCCCATCATCGCGCCGAGCTGGCCGAAGCGTCGTGCGCGATCGGGCTCGGCGGTGACGTCGGTGACATAGGCAGTCGCGACCGCGACGTTCGCGCCGGTGATGCCCGCGATCAGCCGCCCCACGTAAAGCCACGCGAGTGTCGGCGCGAGCGCCATCAGCAGGTAGTCGAGCGCGGCGCCCGCGAGCGACACGAGCAGGACGGGCCGGCGGCCGAAGCGGTCGCTCAGCGCGCCCAGCAGCGGTGCGCACAGGAACTGCGCGAACGCGTACAGCGCGAGCAGGATCCCGTAATGGGTGTCGGTGCTGCCTGCGTCGGCGAGCGAGCGCAGCAGCCCGGGCAGGATCGGCATCACGATCCCGACGCCGATCGCGTCGAGCAGGACCGTGGCCAGGATGGCAATCAGGGACGGATTCAAGAGCGTGACTCTATCGGTGATAGAGTGGCGATTATTCCACAGCTTTCCCTATCGGTGATAGAGATGAAGGACACAGGGGCGCGGCTGACGCGCGACTCGGTATTGCGCGCGGCGCTCGAACTGCTCGACGAAGTTGGCATCGACGGGCTGTCGACGCGGAAGCTCGCCGAGCGGCTCGGCGTGCAGTCGCCGACGCTTTACTGGCATTTCCGGAACAAGGGCGAACTGCTCGATGCGATGGCCGAGGCGATCATGCTCGAGCGTCACGATGCGTCGCTGCCGCGGCCGGGCGAAGCGTGGGATGCGTGGCTTATCGACAACGCGCGCAGTTTCCGTCGTGCGCTGCTGGCCTATCGCGACGGCGCGCGCCTGCATGCCGGTACGCGGCCGCGTGCGCTGCATTTCAGCTCGATCGAACGCAAGGTCGCGCTGCTCGGCGACGCGGGTTTCGCGCCGGACGAGGCGGTCGACTTGATGTATGCGCTGGGTCGCTTCGTGGTCGGATGGGTGCTGGAGGAACAGGCGGAACCGGACGGCGACGCCGATGCACCGCTGCCGGACGCGACCGAGTATCCGCTGCTCGCGAAGGGTTGGGCCGCGCTGCGCACGCGCGGCGGCGACGAAGCGTTCGAGCGCGGCGTCACCTTGATCGTCGACGGCGCCCGCGCGCGCCTGGCAGCGCGCGAGCGCGGCTGACGCGGTCAGCCCGGCGTGCTGCCGTCGCGCACGTGTTCGAGCGCGTCGAGTGCGCGGGCCGTCGAGTCCGGTGCGATGCAGTCGACGACGATCCGCTCCGGCATCGCGCGCAACCAGGTGATCTGGCGCTTGCAGAGCTGGCGCGTCGCGAAGATGCCCTTGTCGCGCATCGTCCGGTAGTCGGTGTCGCCGTCGAGGAATTCCCACGCCTGCCGGTAGCCGACGCAGCGCATCGACGGCAGGTCGGGATGAAGGTCTTCGCGACGGCGCAGCCGCTCGACTTCGTCGATGAAACCCGCGTCGAGCATCGCGTCGAAGCGCTGCTCGATTCGTTTGTGCAGGACGGCGCGATCGGACGGTTCGAGCGCGACCGGTACGAAGCGGTAGGCGGCGGCCGCATCGTCCGTGCGCCGCGGTGCCGCGAGCAGCGTCGACATCGGCTGCCCGCTCAGCATGAACACTTCGAGCGCGCGCTGGATCCGCTGCGAATCGTTCGGCGCAAGCCGCGCGGCCGTGTCGGGATCGACTTGCGCGAGCCGC
Organism: Burkholderia sp. Se-20378; assembly: GCF_017104665.1. Classification (NCBI taxonomy): domain Bacteria; kingdom Pseudomonadati; phylum Pseudomonadota; class Betaproteobacteria; order Burkholderiales; family Burkholderiaceae; genus Burkholderia; species Burkholderia sp. Se-20378. The sequence goes on from NZ_JAAGPG010000025.1 coordinate 1,846, forward strand.
GCGTGCAGCGCAGGCCAGCCGTCGCGCTCGGCTTCGGCATCGAGTGTCGCGCGCACGTCCGGATCGGCGCCCGGCAGGTCGTTGAGCCCCTGCGTCAGCGCCTTGTAGTACAGCATCGTGCCGCCCGCGAGCAGCGGCGTGCGGCCACGCGCGGCGATCTCGCCGATCAGGCGCAGCGTGTCCGCGCGGAAACTCGCGGCCGAATACGCGTCGGCCGGATCGATGATGTCGATCAGGTGATGCGGCACGCTCGCGCGCTCGTCACGCGAAGGCTTCGCGGTGCCGATATCCATGTCGCGGTAGACGAGCGCCGAATCGACGCTGACGATCTCGATCGGGCGGCGCGCGGCGAGCGCCAGCGCCGCGGCCGTCTTGCCCGAAGCGGTGGGGCCGAGCAGGCAGGCGATCGTCGTCGGGCTGGTGTGCGGTGCCGCGCTCATTGGCCGCGCATGAAGAGGCGGTCGAGATCGCTCAGCGTGAGCTGATACCACGTCGGCCGGCCGTGATTGCACTGGTCCGCGCGTTCGGTCGCCTCCATCTGCCGCAGCAGCGCGTTCATCTCGTCGAGCGTCAGGCGCCGGTTCGCGCGCACCGCGTGGTGGCAGGCGAGCGTGCCGAGCAGTTCGTGCTGACGCTCGGTGAGCACGCGCGAGCCGCCGAACGCATGCAGGTCGGCGAGCACCGCGCGCGCGAGCGACTGCAGGTCAGCATCCTTCAGCAGCGCCGGGACCGCGCGGATCGCGAGCGTCGTCGGCGACAGCACCGCCAGGTCGAAGCCGAGCGATTCGAGCGTGTCGCGTTCTTCCTCGACCGTACCGATCTCGACCGGCGTGGCCGTCATCGAAATCGGCAGCAGCAGTGCCTGCACGGCGACCGAGCGGTCGGCAAGCGCGTTCTTGAACTGCTCGTACAGGATCCGCTCGTGCGCCGCGTGCATGTCGACGATCACCAGGCCGTGTGCGTTCTGCGCGAGCACGTAGATGCCGTGGATCTGGCCCAGCGCGAAGCCGAGCGGCTGCTCGTCGTGTGCGGTGGCAGCGATCGGCGAAGCCAGGAAGCCCGGCAGCGGCGCGGCCGGCGCGTCGGCCGAATCGCGGGCGATGGTCGTCGTGCCGTCAGGCGTGCCCGCGCCCGTGTCCTTGCGGCCGAACAGCGCGTCATAGAGCGCGAGCGGCTGCGCGACGGGCAGCGTGCCCTGGGTCATCCGCGCCTGGCGCATCCAGGTATTGCCCGACGAGGAGGCCGAGGACGGCGAGAAGCCGCTGCCACCGAGTGCGTTGCCCTGCTGGCTCTGGCCGAGCGATGTATCCAGGAACGACGACGGCCCGCGCGGCGCCGGTGAGAGTTGCGCGGCATGGCCGCCCGCCGTGGTTTCCGGCGACGCGCCCGCGTGGCGTGCAAGCGCACGCTGGACGGCATGGAACACGTACTGGTGGATCGAGCGCGAATCGCGGAAACGCACCTCGATCTTCGACGGGTGCACGTTCACGTCGACGGCTTCGGGCGGCAGGTCGAGGAACAGCACGTACGACGGGTAGCGGTCGCCGTGCAGCACGTCCTCATAGGCAGCGCGCACCGCGTGCGTCAGCAGCTTGTCGCGCACGAAGCGGCCGTTGACGAAGAAATATTGCTGGTCGGCGCGCCCGCGGCTCGCGGTCGGCAGGCCTGCGCAGCCGTAGACCGCAAGCGGGCCGGCCTGCTCGTCGAGCGGCAGGTGCGCGGTCGCGAAGCTGTCGCCGAGGATCTTCGCGACGCGCTGGGCCGGCTCGGTCGCATTCCAGTGCTCGACCGCCTTGCCGTTGTGCAGCACCGAGATCGCGACGTCCGGCCGCGCGAGCGCGGCGCGGCGGATCATTTCCAGGCAGTGGCCGAACTCGGTCTGCTCGCTCTTCAGGAACTTGCGGCGCGCGGGCGTGTTGAAGTACAGCTCGCGGACCTCGATCGTCGTGCCGGTCGCGCCGGCGGCGGGCGACAGCACGCCCGTCTGCGCGTCGATCTTCATCGCGTGCGCGGCATCGGCTGTCCGGCTCGTGATCGACATCTCGGCCACCGACGCGATCGACGCGAGCGCTTCGCCGCGGAACCCGAGCGTGGCGACTGCCTCGAGCTCCTCGAGCGAGCGAATCTTGCTGGTGGCGTGGCGCATCAGCGCGAGCGCCAGCTCGTCCGGCGGAATTCCGCAGCCGTCGTCGGTGATCGAGATGCGTTTGACGCCGCCTTCTTCCAGCACGATGCGCAGCGTGCTGGCGCCGGCGTCCATCGCGTTCTCGAGCAGCTCCTTGACGACCGACGCCGGGCGTTCGACGACCTCGCCGGCGGCGATCTGGCTGATCAGCTGGTCGGGCAGGGGCTGGATCGCGCGCAGCGGGCGCGGAGCAGGGGCGGGCGCGGCGCCCGCGGCCGTTTCGGTGATATCGGACATGGCCGAATTATAGCGAGGCGGCGAGTGCGTGCCGGGGCGACCGCCGGTTACGTTTTTTCACGGAGCCTTAAGGTAGTTTCGGTATCATGGGTTCGTTACACGCACCGCCTTGACCGGCGGGCGCTTCAGCCTTTTTCGGCCGTTCCGGCCCTATCGCCTTCGAGGAATCGCATTTGGATACGCTGCTTCATTTCGTCAACCTTGTCCTGCATATCGACGCTTTCCTTGGCGATTTCATCCGGCAGTACGGCGCGTGGGTCTATCTCGTGCTGTTCCTGATCGTGTTCTGCGAGACGGGGCTCGTCGTGTTCCCGTTCCTGCCCGGCGATTCGCTGCTGTTCATCGGCGGCGCGTTCGCGGCGACGGGCGAGATGAATGTCGGCCTGCTGATCGTGCTGCTGCTTGTCGCCGCGATTACCGGCAACACGGTGAACTACATGATCGGCCGCTGGGTCGGCCCGAAGGTGTTCAATACGCATATCCCGGTGCTCGAGCGCTTCCTCGATCGCACCGCGCTGCAGAAAACCCATTCGTTCTACGACAAGCACGGCGGCAAGACGATCGTGCTCGCGCGCTTCATTCCGGTTGTGCGCACGTTCGCGCCGTTCGTCGCGGGCGCGTCGTCGATGAGCGTCGCGCGCTTCCAGCTTTTCAACGTGATCGGTGCGCTGGTGTGGGTGCTGCTGCTCGTGCTGCTCGGCTATTTCTTCGGCAATATCCCGTTCATCCGCCAGTACCTGAACGTGATCGTGCTGGTCGGGATCGGGGCGGCGGTCGTGCCGGTCGCGCTTGGCGCGGTGTGGAAGCTGGTGCGCGGGCGGCAGTCGGATGGTGCGCAGAAGACGGGCGGGCGCTGAGCGGGCGCTTCGTTTTCTTTTCGGTGCAATAAAAAAGCGTGGCAGGTGCCACGCTTTTTTTCGTCCGGTGCCGCCGTTACGCGTTGCGATGCGAGATCGGGGTTTCGGGCGTCGGGTATTGCGCGTCGCGGAACGTCTCGATGATCACGCGGTTGGTGTCGCAGTACACCTGCCAGTAGTTTTCGGGGGCCGTGGACGGGCGCACGAACAGCAGCGGGCCTTCCGGCGTGAACTGCAGCACGCCGACGTCCGGCGCCGGGGTGGTCAGCACGTTCGGGATCTGCTGGACCGACGACTTCAGGCGGTTGATCGCGTCGACTGCATCGACGCCGTTCGCGATCTTCGCGGTCAGGTCGACGCGACGATACGACGTTGCGCTGTAGTTGGCGATGTTGTCCGAGAAGATCTTGTTGTTGCCGACGATCGTCACGATGTTGTCGGGCGTGATGATCGTCGTGCCGAACAGGCCGAGCTCCTTGACCGTGCCCGTGACGCCACCCGCATTGATCACGTCGCCGATCTTGAACGGGCGCAGCACCTGCATGAACACGCCTGCGGCGAAATGCGCGAGCAGGCCGCCCCAGGCGGTACCGATCGCGAGGCCAAGGCCGGCGAGCAGGGCGGCGAACGAGGTCGTCTGCACGCCGAAGATCTGCAGGATCGCGAGGATCAGCAGGACCGTCAGCAGCACGCTGACGACGGAGGTCAGGTAGTCGGTCAGCGTCGGGTCGACCTTGCCGCTGCGGCGGACGACCTTGCCGAGCAGGCGCGCGCCGATGCGGATCGCCCAGCGACCGATGAACCACAACACGATCGCGGCGAGGAGGTTGAGGCCGAAGTCGAGACCGCGGGTCATCAGGAATTGCTGGGCTGTGGCGAGATCGATCATGCGTTCTCCGAAGTCAAGAGTAGAAAGGGCGGCGCATGCACCGGGTGGGTGGCGCTTTTATAACCTGAGCCGGGAGGGGCGGCAACCTGTCTGACACTGCTTGACGTAATGGAAAACGGGCAGGACGCGGGTGCGTGCTGCCCGTTGGGGATGTATCGGGATCGCGGCCGTGTGCGGCGCGCGACCCGGATTTTGCCGTGATTACGACGCTGCGCGGCCGTAGGTGTCTTCGAAGCGGACGATATCGTCCTCGCTGAGGTACGCGCCGGACTGGACTTCGATCAGTTCGAGTGGAATCTTGCCGGGGTTCTTGAGTCGATGTGGGGTGCCAAGGGGAATATATGTGGATTGATTTTCGGTAAGGATGATTTCCGCATCCCCGTTTGTCACGAGCGCGGTGCCCTTTACAACGATCCAATGCTCCGCTCGGTGATGGTGCATCTGCAGGCTCAGTTGCGCTCCGGGCGCGACGATGATTCGCTTGACCTGGAAGCGATCGCCGGCATCAATGCTTTCGTAGGATCCCCAGGGGCGAGGGACGCGGCGATGCGTGACTGATTCGAGTCGTCCCGATACGTTGAGTTTTTCGACGACCTTCTTTACGTCCTGGACATGGTCGCGATGCGAGACGAGGACAGCATCTGCGGTTTCGACTATGACGACATCCTGGACACCGATCGCGGCGACCATTCGGTGTTCCGCCCGGAGGTATGAATTTGCAACCTTGTCCGTATAGATGTCGCCGGAGATGGTATTGCCTTGGTCGTCGTGCGCTGAGATATCGGCGAGAGCGCTCCATGAACCAACATCGCTCCAGCCGAGTTCGGCCGCGACTACCACGGCTGCACGCTCAGTCTTCTCCATGACTGCATAGTCAATGGAAATGTCCGGGCAAGTGGCAAACGCTTCGTTGTCGAGGCGCAGAAAATCGTAGTCCTGCTGTGCGCGCTCAAGCGCCAGTGTTGCCTGCCGACTGATATCGGGTGCGTGCCGTGCGATTTCGTCGAGATAGACCGACGCGTTTAGCAGAAACATACCGCTGTTCCAGTAGTAGCGACCGTCCCGGATGAATTCGACGGCGCGCTCGCGGTCGGGCTTTTCGACGAATGCGTCGACAGCGTGAGCGCCATTACCTGCCTCAAAGGCTTCACCGCGGCGGATATACCCATAGCCGGTATGTGGCTCGGTAGGCGGAATCCCGAATGTGACGAGGTGTCCCTGCTTTGCGATTGCGACCGCTGTGTCGACGGCAGCGACGAATGCTGGCAAATTCTGCACGACGTGGTCGGACGGCAGCACAAGAAGCAACGCGTCCGGATCATCGCGCAATGCGATATGTGCCGCAACAGCAATCGCCGGCGCAGTGTTGCGACCGAGCGGTTCCAGCACGATGGCTTGTGGCTTGATCCCGGTGTGCTGGAGTTGTTCCGCAACCATGAAGCGGTGTGCATGATTCGCGACAACGATGGGAGGCGCGACTCCCGGCATTTCACTCGCACGCAGGACGGTTTGCTGGATAAGGGTCTGTTCACCCGCAAGCTTCAGATACTGCTTCGGGTAGTTGCTACGGGACATCGGCCACAGTCGACTGCCGTTGCCGCCGCATAGGATGATCGGGTGGATACTCATGCGGGGAATGCCTGGGCCGGGCCTCAGTTGTCGGGGCGAGCCATTCTAGCAAAGCAGGTGCTACGAAGTGTCAATTCGGTTGCCTATAGCTGCCGCGTAAGCACGGCTAGACCGAGCGTCCTCGCGTCATGACTTGTCGATACTGCCATGAAAGGTGCCGCAAAATATTGCGAGTCCAGCGAAATGCCTTTACGTAAGGGCGTGAGCGGTCCTGTGCGACGGTTTTAAGCGGGCGCGCAGCAGCCTCCGACAGCTGGCTGACGACAGCTTCGGGGGTTGTGAAGAGTTGGAGTTCCCAGTCCCAGTAAAGCGGATAGTGCAGCAGGGCGCCCGCCACCAGCATATCGAGTGACAAAGTCCGCTCCCGCCAAGGCAGCGGCCAGAGATCGTCGTCGGTCAGGCCCCAGCCGGCGTAGAACGGCAGCCCGTAAGTACAGACTGTCTTGCCGCGCAGCAGCGCGTCGAATCCGGCGAGTGACGAAAGCGTATGAACTTCATCGACAGCCTCGATCAGCGAGATCATGTCTGACTCGGAGTCGACGACGTTTGCCAGTTGGGAGGCGTCGACAAGACCGTTCCGGTTCCCGGACAGTACATCCGGGTGGGGCTTGTACACAATGAATGCGTCGGGGCGGCGCTCGCGTACGCGGCGCAGCAGTGTGTCGATATTGTCGATCCCGCGTGCGCCGAGGCGAATTGATGCGTCATCGGCGACCTGGCCAACTACAAGCACGACTTTGTGATCGGCTGGAGCCAACCAGGCAGGCGCCCTGCGCCCGAGGTTGTATTTGGTGATGCCAGCTGCCACGATTCGACTTCGTAATGCCGCAGCGCGTGCTAGCTCTTCTGGAAGGAATTCCAGGGTGTTGAGCAGAGTCGACAGATCGCTCGGCGAACTGGCGTCGAAATAAAGCCCGCGTCGGTCGATGACCTGACTGCGTGGTGCAGACATGTCGGAACCCAGGCCAGAGGAATGGATGAAGCCGTCCTCCATCCGTACCCGTGGTGTAGTGGAGGGCAGCGTTGTCGCGTCGCGCGCGCCCCATAAAACTGCATGTTCGTTGGCGCCAAGCGTGATCGGTTGCGTACTCCAGCGCAGGCGACCGCCACCCGCAATCAAATAGGGCGTCGCAAAAGGGCGTTTCCACCACTGAAAGCAGATGCCGGTAATGCGTTGGAGATCGGCGAAACGGTGCGCAACCGCATGTTGTAGATCGACAGCATCGAGAATTGCGTCGAGCGTGCCTGCCGCATACGTCTCGAGGTCGAGGTAACGGGCCGAGCGGGAAAAGGTGGCTTCAAACAGCGCAGCGAGAGTGGGGCGCGCGTGACGACTAGGCAGTGGCTGCGCATCGTTCGTGAGTCCCCAGCCTGCGTAATAGGGGGCACCGAATACATGGACGGGCACGCCGGCGAGCAATGCAGCCATGCCTTCCGAGGCGGCAACTGTGTAGAGATGGGTGATATGTCTCAGGACATCGCGTAGTGAACTCGCTTCGGAGAGGAACCGCACGTTATGAGGCAACGGTGTCCGTTCCGACAGCCACGCACCCCTTCCAGGATCGTTACTACGCAAGATCCAGATCTGCGCGCCTGATTGAAATTCCGTGAGCTGCTGGAGCAGCGCGGAGAATTGACGACACCGTTCGCGTGCAGGGACGCCCACGTCGATCTCTGAGCGGATGCGCTCGTCCATGACGACAACATGCTTACTTCCGTCTCTGAGGCGCAGCGCATCCGGTAACGGATCGATCCGGCTGCGCAGATGCAGGGCGTCGGTCTCAAGTACGCGCGACATCAGGTTTGTGATCCGCTCCGATTCGCCGAGCCAAGGTTCTGAGCCGAGAGTTGCGTCGAGCGAGTCAATTAGTGCGTTCTGTAGCGCCGCTCCGGCGGGCGCTTCGAACCACGACAGCCACGCTGCGGAAGGGGATGGCCGTGCAGCGAGTGGCCCGGGCAGGACTACCGTGTCCGCCAGTGTCGTTGAGTGCTGGGGGAGGGAGGCGCGTCGATGTCGCCATGGTGTAGATGCTTTCATGGCGCGTAGCATGCACCATATCTGCGTCGCATAACGTGGCGATTCGAGGCGGGACATTCAGAAGCGCGTCAAGCGAGTGAGTCGAGGAACGTGTCGACTCGATCAAAATGTTCGGACCAAGTCGGTTCGCGAAAATGGGCAATACGGGCCATCTGAGCGGAGCGTTCGGGGCTGTCGGTCGGCACGTACGCGAGGATTCTGCTGATCCACCCGGTGCCGTCAAGCGGGTCGAGATAGTCGGGCATGTCGGCCGCGATCTCCCGGAAGATCGCAAGATTGCTGGCGATGACCGGTACGCGCAGCATCAGTGCCTCGACAAGCGGCAGGCCGTAGCCTTCGACGAACGACGGAAAGAGGAGCGCCCGCGCATGGTGGAGCAGTGCGTGCAGGCGCTCATCGGAGCAATTTGATTCTTCGTGTACCAGGCCGCGCAGCTCGGCGCAGCGCTCGAGCATATCGATGACGTTCTCGCATTCCCAGCCGCGTCGACCGACGATTACGAGTCGCGGTGCTGCTGCTCCGAATTGTTCCGCGAGCCGACGCCAGAGGTGCAGGACAAACCAATGGTTCTTGCGTGGCTCAATGGTGCCGAGCATGACGAAGTAAGGGACGTCGAGGGGAGGCGGCGCTGACGCGTAGTGCGAGACTGCAGGTGCGAGATGTGCAACGACGCTCGGTGGCAACGAAAGTCCGGCACTCCTGGCCTCTGTGGCAAGTTCGTTAAGCGTCTCCTGTGAATTTGCGATCAGACCGCTCGCGTGCCGTAAGGCAGTGCGAATGCGTAGGCGATGCGTCGCGTTGACGCCCGGACGACAGTATTCGGCGTGGGTGAGAGGAATGAGATCGTGGATCATGAAAACCGGGCGAGCATCAAGCGCTCGCATTGCCCGGTAGTATCGCGGGAATTCCATTCCATTGTGGCTAGTATGCAACAGTACAGCTCGTTCGAACCGATTTGTACGGAAGCGATTCAGCAGTGCGCGCGCAACAATAAAGCGTACGGCATTTCTGTCTCGCCCGGACGAAAGCAGTAGTTTGAAGATGCGCTGCGAATTTCGTTCGCTCAGAACAGTTGATAAACCGCGCTCGCTAAGAACCGCCCGTGCATAATTTCCGTATCGCTGGATATACGCAAGCCCGACCCTGTCTACCCCTGTGGGAAGGAGACCATCGTAATAGCGCGTAGTCAGGCGCGTGACGTCGAGGAGAATTTGTGTCACTCGATTGAAATAAGAATGTGCTTACGAGGGGGCTTCAGATAAATCGTTTGGCGCCCTTAGTTAACATTGTGCCAATGGGGCGCGACAAATTTTCGGGGCCAATCATTCTATGGCATGTCCTATTGAGCGGCAATTTATTGGCATCCATATTTTGGGGCGCATCACGTTACGTCACGTGCCGATCTCCTCGCCGTAGCGAATTTTCCACGTCGATGGTCAATCCTCTCATTGGGTGTTCCGGCGTTCTGACTCTTGCCTGGTCGCCCCGTGTGTCTGGTCATATGGGGCGAGGTTTGTAATCTTCAGATAAGTTGATTTGGTTTATAAGTTTTCCGATAAAGTATTGATTGTTAAAGATTTTTGTGCGTGCGCAACCGTTCTCTTGTGTTGGCCGCTTGTGTCTGTCCGCTAGTGACTTGATGTTTCTTCGTGTCGCCAGTCGCTCAGTGATGAAGCATAGTTTTTTCGCGGACTGTGCACAATTACAGGTATTGTCGTGCGACAATTCCGGCCGCTAGGGAAAATACAGATGGAAGGCGATGTCGCGTTTGTCATATGGGGTGTTGTGGGCAACGTATGTTGCCGGGGCAGTCATGTTGGCGGGCTGCGTGGGAGCTATTCCAACTTCTGGGCCGAGCAGGTCGCAGATCGATCAAGTAAAGTCAGAGCCTGATGCAGCGGGGATCCAGATTGTCGATTTGACAGATGGTGTCGCTCGCAAGCTGTTTGCCGAGCGGCGTTCTGCCGATTTCGCCACAGCCCTTGGCAACAATACGGTGTTCAGGCAGCAATTAGGCATTGGTGACGCTGTTGAAGTGTCGATCTGGGAGGCGCCGCCAGCTGCGTTGTTCTCCGCTGCGCCTATGGACGGAAGGGGTAGTAGTGCTCCATCCCAGGTGACGGCATTGCCTGAGCAGGTGATCGATGGGGATGGATACATCACCGTGCCGTTCATTGGCCCTGTCAAAGCGGCGGGCCGTACGCCTACGCAATTGCAGCGCGATATCGTTGGGCGCTTGAAGGGTGTAGCGCATGATCCGCAGGTGCTTGTGCGCCTTGCGAGCAATGCCACTTCATATGTGACAGTGGTCGGCGACGTTAGCACTAACAAGCGTGTGCCATTGAGTGCGCGCGGCGAGCGTGTGCTCGATGCGCTTGCGTCTGCAGGGGGGGTGCGGGAGTCAGTCGACAAGGTGACGGTTCAAGTGACGCGTGGCGATACCGTAGCGTCACTTCCCATGCAGACGCTCATTCGCGATCCAAAGCAAAACGTGCCGTTGCACGCGGGGGACGTCGTAACCGCAGTATTCCAGCCGTACAGCTTCACGGTACTTGGTGCGACTGGCAAGAATCAGGAAATCAACTTCGAAGCCCAGGGTATCACGCTTGCGCAGGCCCTCGCGCGGGCCGGTGGTCTACAAGATTCGCGCTCCGACGTGCGCGGGGTGTTCATCTTTCGTTTTGAGGGTGTGAACGCGCTTACTTGGCCTGTCAACCCCGTTCAGACGACGGCTGATGGCAAGGTGCCGGTAATCTATCGAGTTGATCTGCGGGACGCCAATTCGTTTTTCGTTGCCCAGAATTTCATGATGGACAACAAGGATCTACTCTACGTGTCGAATGCGCCGGTGACCGAGTGGCAGAAGGTCCTGAATCTGTTCTTCTCGGTTGCATATCCGGTTGTAACCGGCGTGCAGACGTTCAAGTAGGCAATGTGTGTATTGTTCGGCGAGCTGTGTGACGACATCGCTGCAACTGCGACATGCGCTTTCCCGTTCGAGCCCGGCACGCTAGTTGGGGGCGGGGTATTGATAGAGGTTATTGCGAATGTTACTTGTTACAGGGGGCGCCGGGTTCATCGGCGGAAACTTTGTCATTGATTGGCTTGCAGGGTCCGATGAGCCGATCGTCAATCTCGACAAGCTGACTTACGCCGGCAATCTAGATACCTTGCAGTCGCTCGAAACCGACTCTCGGCATCAGTTTGTGTGTGGCGACATCGGTGATCGAGAGCTTGTGGCGAAGTTGCTGGCTGAGCACCGACCGCGTGCTGTGATCAATTTTGCCGCCGAGTCTCATGTCGACCGTTCAATTCATGGTCCGGGCGATTTTATTCAGACGAATGTCGTTGGTACCTTCAATTTGCTCGAGTCCGTGCGAGGCTACTGGCAGGAACTTGGGCTGCGCGAGCGTGAGGTCTTTCGTTTCCTGCATGTTTCCACCGACGAAGTTTTCGGCACTCTCCAAACTGGTGATGCACCTTTTGCGGAAGATCACCCTTACGAACCGAATAGTCCGTATTCTGCTAGCAAGGCGGCGTCCGATCACATTGTGCGTGCATGGCATCACACGTACGGCTTGCCGGTGCTGACCACCAATTGCTCGAACAACTACGGACCGTATCATTTTCCGGAAAAGCTGATTCCGTTGGTGATCCTGAACGCGATCGCCGGCAAGCCACTCCCTATTTACGGCGATGGTCAACAGATTCGCGATTGGTTGTACGTAAAAGATCACTGTGCGGCGATTCGCACGGTGCTCGAGAACGGCCGGCTCGGCGAAACTTACAACGTGGGCGGCTGGAACGAGAAGCCAAATCTCGAAGTTGTGCACACGATCTGCGGTATCCTCGATGAGCTAAAGCCGCGTGCTGACGGGCAGCCATACGCGGCGCAGATCAGCTTTGTGCAGGATCGCCCGGGCCACGATCGACGTTATGCAATCGACGCTCGAAAGCTTGAACGCGAGCTCGGCTGGAAGCCAGCCGAAACCTTCGACTCCGGTATTCGCAAAACCGTCGAGTGGTATTTGTCGAATCGGTCGTGGGTGGAGAACGTTGCAAGCGGTCAGTATCGCGCGTGGGTTGAACACCAGTACGGGGCGTGACGATGCCGCGTATCCTCATCACTGGTGCGAACGGCCAGGTCGGCTTTGAGCTGCAGCGCTCGCTTGCTCCGCTTGGCGACGTAGTGGCGGTGACTCGTCGAGACATGGATTTGGGCGATTGCGCGAGCATCGTCACCGCACTTGAGCGCAATCAGCCGGATCTGATTGTCAATCCTGCGGCTTATACCTCGGTGGACAAGGCCGAGAGCGAGCCTGAGCAAGCACGCGCTGTAAATGCGGTTGCGCCTGGCGTGATGGCCGAGTGGAGTGCGGCACGCAACGTGCCGTTCATTCATTACTCGACCGATTACGTGTTCGCTGGGAAGGGCGCGCAGGCGCACAGTGAGGACGCTCGGCTTGAGCCGCAATCGGTTTATGGGGTGACCAAGCGTGAAGGCGAGGACGCAGTTCGTCGCGCGGGCTTGCGCCATTTGATCCTGCGTACAAGCTGGGTGGTCGGCGCGCACGGCAGCAATTTTCTCAAGACAATTCTGCGACTTGCGAAGGACCGGGAGCGGCTCCGAATCGTTGGTGATCAAATAGGGGCGCCGACTTCGGCTGCCTTGATCGCGGATGTGACGGCGCAGTTGGTCGCCCGTTGTTTTTCGGAACCCGAACGTTTTGCGTTCGGGACATATCACCTTGCGGCGTCAGGCGAGACCAACTGGTGTGATTATGCTCGCCACATTGTGGGGCTTGCTCACGCTCATGGGGTTGAGTTGAGGTTACGGGCGCACGATATCGAGTCGATTGCGACGCGCGAGTATCCGCTTCCTGCAAAACGGCCCGCGAACTCCCGACTTGACTGTAGCAAGTTGACCTCGACGTTTGGGATTACCCTACCCGATTGGCGCAAGGGTGTCGACTATGTTTTTGCGCAAATACACGACTGACGCAAGATTGAGTAGAGCATGAAACGAAAAGGTATTGTTCTGGCAGGGGGGGCGGGCACCCGTCTCTATCCAGCGACACGTGCAGTTAGTAAGCAATTGCTGCCGATCTACGACAAGCCGATGATTTACTATCCGTTGAGCACGCTGATGCTCGCGGGTATTCGCGACATCCTGATTATCTCTACACCGCAAGACACGCCGCGTTTCGAACAGTTGTTGGGCGATGGCTCACAGTGGGGTGTCAGCTTCCAATACAAGGTGCAGCCGAGTGCGGACGGTCTCGCGCAAGCCTTTCTGCTTGGAGAGGCGTTCCTCGATGGCGCCCCCTCGGCTCTAATTCTTGGCGACAATATCTTCTATGGTCACGATTTCGCTAGTCTGTTGAGGCGCGCTACCGAAAAGACGTCGGGAGCAACTGTGTTTGCGTATCATGTACACGACCCGGAGCGCTATGGCGTAGTCGAGTTCGACCGCAACGGACGGGCGGTTAGCATCGAGGAAAAGCCTACGGTGCCAAAGTCGAACTACGCAGTGACAGGGCTCTACTTCTACGATGAACGGGTGGTCGATTTTGCGAAGTCGCTTAAGCCATCACCTCGCGGTGAGCTTGAGATTACCGATCTGAACGCGTTGTATCTCAAGGAAGGGCTGCTCGACGTTCAGACCATGGGCCGTGGCTATGCATGGCTCGACACTGGCACGCACGACTCAATGCTTGAAGCTTCACATTTCATCGCGACCATGGAGCACCGTCAAGGGTTGAAGATTGCCTGCATCGAGGAGATTGTGTATAGGCTCGGCTATATCGATGGCGCGCAGCTCGATCGCTTTGCGAAGGCGCTCAGCAAGAACGGTTACGGTCAATATCTCCTGAATGTTTTGAGGGAGGGAACGGCACCGTGAACTGTATTCAAACTGCCATTCCGGAGGTTAAGCTTTTCGAGCCGAAAGTGTTCGGTGACGAGCGTGGCTTTTTCTTCGAGAGTTTCAATCAACGCGTGTTCGAAGAAGCGATTGGGCGTCCCTCGGTGTTTGTGCAAGATAATCATTCGAAATCGATCAAAAATGTCGTGCGCGGCTTGCACTATCAGATCCGGCATGCACAGGGCAAGCTTGTTCGGGTGATTGCTGGGGAGGTGTTTGACGTCGCAGTCGATATTCGACGATCCTCGCCGACCTTTGGCCAGTGGGTCGGTGTCACGTTATCGGCGGAAAACAAGCGTCAGCTGTGGGTGCCGGAAGGCTTTGCGCACGGCTTTGCCGTCACCTCCGAATCGGCGGAATTCTTGTACAAGACTACCGACTATTGGTATCCGGAAGCTGAGCGCGCGATCTGCTGGAGCGATCCGGAGCTCGCGATCGAGTGGCCCATCGACGCAGCGGCGCTTGTATCCAGCAAGGATAGCGCGGCGCCAGCGTTCAAAGATGCCGAGCATTTTTGACATACCCGCGCGAGACCGGATGAGCGTCCGGCGCTTGTCGAAGCGTTCGGGGGGGCAGGTGGTACGTGGGTCGAATCGCAAGGCGCACTGCACCAATTCCCTCGTGGGGCGCAACGTCGAGCGACTATTCTTACTAACACTGTTCAATTGTGCCTTTCGATCGAACGGATGGTCGAAAAAATGGTGCCGAGAGAAGAGTGATAACGATCACAAATCGAGCAAATTATGAGTTCAGTTGTCGAGATTGAGACCGTGGCGCCGGAAAAAAAGAAGGCACGCAAAAAACTCTTGCCAAAGATAAATCGACTATTTTGCATAGTGGTACTTATTCCTACGCTAACTTCCAGTATTTATTACGGATTGATTGCGTCGGATATTTATGTGTCGGAATCTCGTTTTATCATCAAGGGGACTCGAAACGAGGTCAAATCTGGAATTGGTGCCTTACTGCAGGGCGTGGGATTTTCGCGCTCTGAGGACGATGCGCATAGCGTTCACGACTATGTGCTTTCTCGTGATGCAGTTAAAAAGCTTACCGATAAATTTGAGCTTGATCAGATATTTGGAAATAAGAAGATCGATATTTTTAGTCGATATTCCCCCTTTGGTTTCGACAAGAATTTTGAATCACTATATAAATACTATCAAAGGCGTGTGGCGCTAGATACCGATTCGTCTTCCTCTATTTCCGTTTTGCAGGTGCGCGCATACACAGCTGAGGACGCGTATAGGATTAACGAGACACTGCTCGAGATGAGCGAGAATCTGGTTAATGAGCTAAACCAACGCGCCCTTCAGGATACGATCAAATTTGCTGCGCAGGAAGTGAATGCTGCTGAGAAGCGCGATGCCGAGGCGGCGCTGCAATTGGCGCAATACCGAAATAAATTGGACGTGTTCGATCCTGAACGCCAATCGGCAATGCAGCTTCAGATTATCTCGAAGCTACAGGATGATTTGATCGCGGCGAAGACACAACTTGCTCAACTGAACAAGGTTGCGGCACAAAACCCACAGATTCCACCGCTGCGCGAGCGGATATCATCACTTCAGAGTGCAATAGATGCGCAAATGTCGCAGGTAACCGGTGGCGATCGTTCGCTCACGAAAAAATCTGCCGAATTTGAGCGGCTGAAATTGAATCTCGAGTTTGCCGACAAGCAGTTGACGCTTGCGCTGGCATCGCTCCAGCAGGCGCGCGATGATGCTCAACGTAAGCAGGTATATTTGGAACGTATCGTTCAACCGAACGAACCGGACAAGGCCATAGAACCGCGCCGCATTCGTGCCGTGCTGACCACTTTCGTGTTGGGCCTAATCATCATGGGCATCTTGAATTTGCTGATAGCTGGGGTTCGAGAGCACAAAGACTGAAGGGGTGATATTTTGGGAAAAGGGTCATTTAAACAGAGTGCTGCGATTCAGGGCCGCGTGATCGGTGCACTTTTGCTCCGTGAGGTCATTACTCGATATGGTCGTCACAACATCGGTTTTCTTTGGCTGTTTCTGGAGCCGATGCTTTTTACGCTTGGTATCACTACGCTTTGGACCTTAGTCAAGGCGAACCACGGGTCGAATTTACCCATCACTGCGTTTGCAGTGACGGGTTATTCGTCGATCCTGCTTTGGCGAAATTGCAGTAACCGTATGGTGAAGGCGCTCGAAGTCAACCACAGCCTGCTTTATCACCGAAATGTTAGGGTCCTCGACGTATTCATCTCGCGGCTTGTGCTCGAAATTGCGGGCGCGACGTGTTCGTGTGTGGTGTTAACAATTGTGTTTGCATCGCTCGGACTCATGCATTTCCCTTCGGATCTACTGACAGCACTTTGGGGCTGGATACTATTAGCGTGGTTCGCGGTTGCCCTGGGTTTGTTGGTGGGCGCTGCCTCGGAGCGTGCGGAAATGGTCGAGCGCGTCTGGCACATCGTGACTTATCTACTCTTCCCGCTATCGGGCGCCGCATTCATGGTCGATTGGCTTCCGGAAAGTGCGCAACAGCTCATTCTCTGGATTCCGATGGTTCACGGGACCGAAATGATTCGACACGGCTTCTTTGGAACCGAAGTCCATACGTATGAAGATCCGGTTTATCTTATCATTGTGAACCTCGTGCTCTCGTTGTTTGCCTTGGCGATGGTTAGAGAGACGAGTCGTCGGGTGGAGCCGGAATGATTAAGCTCGAAAATATTACCAAGATTTATCATACAAGACAGGGCGCGCGCACCGTTCTAAATAAACTCAATCTTAAAGTAAATCCGGGGGAGAAAATCGGTATTTTGGGGCGTAATGGTGCCGGAAAATCTACGCTGATTCGAATCATGAGTGGTGCCGAACGGCCCACGCACGGAGTAATTCATCGTGGTTTGAGTATTTCTTGGCCGCTGGCTTTTGGCGGTGGTTTTCAGGGTAGCTTGAGTGGATACGACAACGTTCGATTCATTTGTCGTGTTTATGGTGCGCCTATCGATCCTGCCCTTGAATTTGTACGCGACTTTTCAGAGTTGGGTAGCTATTTACGTGAGCCGGTGAAGAAATATTCATCAGGTATGCGAGCGAGATTGGCATTTGCAATATCGATGGCTGTCGAGTTCGATTGTTTTTTGATTGATGAAATTGTTGCGGTTGGAGATGGTAGTTTTCATGAAAAGTGCCACCAAGAGCTATTTGAGAAACGTAGCGATCGCGCGATGATCATCGTTTCACATAATCCAGATTATGTCCGGCGTCACTGTCAGACGGCAGCGGTGCTAGAAAGTGGTGTTCTGCACAAATTCGAGCAAGTCGATGACGCATTCGCGTTCTACGAGTGCGGTTCGCAACAAAAGACGCGGGTCCAGTTGTAGCGGCGGAAGTTGGTTTCAACAGGAAAAACTATCTTGATTACAGTATCCAGCTTCATTTTTAGAATATGGGGCGGGATAGTGATCTCTTGTTATATGTAATGGAGCTTGACCTTACGATGCGTACTCTCTATATACATGCCGGTGGAGTAAAGACTGGGTCAAGTGCAATTCAAAATTTCTTAGAGTTGAATGCGGATCGCTTGACGGAGTACGGTGTCGCGTACGAAAACAGGGTAATAATTAAAAGCCCTTTCGAAATCACCAGTGGAAATGGCGGTATTCTATACGAGGCGTTGATTTCAGAGGCGACGTCGGACGATACAATTGATAGTATTCTTTCCTCGTATCTTGGCGGTTGTGGTCGGGCCATTTGTTCCTCAGAACATTTTACTCATCTGTCGTCACGTGGGTGGGCGCGACTTGACCAATCGGCAAGCCGATTGGGTATCAACTACCGCATTGTGTTTTTCATGAGAAATGTATTGCCTTTTCTCATGTCGTCATACGATCAGATGATTAAGCGACATGGTGAATGGTGTGATTTTGAGCAATGGATTGAGGATGCGGCGTGGCAGCACGATGATGCTCTTAAGGCGATGGTAGAAGTAGTGCCATTCGACCGTATTCATGTTGTCAGCTACGACTCAGTCAAAGAGAAATTGTTCGAGGCATTTCTGAGTGAAATTGAAATAGATGGCGATATCATATTCGATGCATCGAGTCGAAATATTGCGGTTAATCGGAGCTTGTCCGAATTTGAGCGTAACATACTCAGAACTTTAAATCGTATCGTCGGTGGGGAGTATTCGGCGGAGCTTTCGAATCTGATGATCTATGCGGAACCGGAAAAAGTAGTGTTGCGTCCGCCGGTCGATAAGCGAGTTCTCGATATTCTGCGAGATCGATTCATCGCGCAAGTGGTTTGGGTCAACGAGAACGCACACGTTGTTAACGGCCCAATCTCGTTGGGTATTGACCAGTACGACTTCCAGCAATCAAATGCCATCGCTTGTGACGATGACAAAGGCGGAGCAGTATCTGGCACGGTGTTGCGGTGGCTTGTTGAGAAACTTCCGAAATTTTTCGAAAATCAACTGGATCGTGTCAATAATATCGCGTGCGGCGAATACGGTCATTCCGTTGCGAAAAATCAGCAGCAGTTACCAACTGATTTCGATCCACTTGCCTATGTGTTACTTAATCGAGATGTTTTCTTTGCTCAAATCGACCCGGTAGCACATTTCCTAACGTACGGCCGAATAGAGCAACGCGCCTACAAGTTCGAGCAAAGAGTATCTCGTAACCCGACAGTATCCACCGAAATCTCAGCGGCGGATCGTGACCCAGTACGATCACTAAACGTATTGTTCGAGACTCACGAAGGACGTGCGTGCGATAAATGGGCAAGTTATGTGGAAATCTACGAAAAGGTATTTCGCGAATTTTCGGAAAGTAATGTCCGCCTACTTGAAATCGGTGTCCAGAATGGTGGTTCGCTCGAAATTTGGACGAAATATTTCTATCGTGCAGAAAGAGTAGTTGGATGCGATATTAATAAAAATTGTGCGCAGCTTACATTTGGCGATCCGCGAATTTCGGTTGTGGTTGGAGATGCGAATGAGCAGGCGATCCAGGAGAAAATTCTATCAATATCGCCATATTTCGATCTTATTCTAGATGACGGATCACACGCTTCTGGTGATATCTTAAGATCGTTCGAGCGTTATTTTCCGGCGCTGTCGGATGGTGGCGTGTATCTAATCGAAGATCTGCATTGCAGCTATTGGGCGGATTACGAGGGCGGATTGTCTTACCCCTACTCTTCAGTCGCCTTTTTCAAGGAGCTTGTTGATGTCGTTAACCATGAACATTGGGGTATCGATTGTAGTCGTGTGACATACTTAAATAGATTTAAGGAGAAGTATGGAGTGAATATCGACGAAACACAGCTCGCTCATATTCATTCGGTCGAGTTTCTGAATTCAGTCTGCGTAATCAGAAAAGAGAAACCGACACTCAATACACTTGGTCGTAGGCGAGTAACGGGTCGTGACGCGGTAGTTTGCGCGGATGTATTAAAATTGCGGTGGACCGAGATTCCGCAGTCGGATCAACGTGCAAATGTGTGGTCGAAGCAACTGATCTCGGTCCATGAAGCGTTGGATAGAAGCGCCGCAGCTGTCGCGCTGCTCGAGCGGCAGCTCGACAGCGCTACTAATGAACTTGCCGATTCCAAACAAGCACATGTGGAATCCGAGAAAGGTTGGGAATCGCGGTTGAAGGCTACTGCGGAGGCACATGAAATTTCGCTTCACTGTATAGCGGAAGGTGAGAGACGACACGCTGAACAACTAGAAGAAATTTTGCGCGTTCACAGTTTCGAAACTGCAAGACGGGAAGATGAGCGGAAAGTTCGCGAGCATACGTTGATCGAGCAATTGGCTTTTGTTCGAGGCAAGCTGGAGCAGTTGGTTGCGGATCAAGCGTCTCGAGAGTGCAGCTTCAACGCGCAGTTTGCTAAATCGAACCAAGTTCACTCACAGCAGTTCAAGGGTTTGGTAGAAGAACTGAAGATGCAAGACGCGAGATACAACGCGTTTTTGGCACAGAAAGAAGTTGAATTAATCAATTTAGGCCGCGAGCGCGACATGAGAGAGTCGGAGCTTAGAGATTCATTGGAAAAACTCGAAATGAAAATGTCGTTTCTTCTTGAGTCGAAATCGTCGAGTTGGTTTTTTCGACTCATAAAACCAGTGAATCGAAGGCGCGTAGCTAAAGAGGACATGAGTCAAGATTAATTAAATCATCTTTAGTGAGCGGTTAAATTGGTGTTCGCCATGAATTGTTGGCTCGGGGTGCCGCCAACGTCGGCGAATTTTGTAGCAAAGTGGATAGGAATTGTCATGTCTAGATCTAAAATAGATAAAAATAAGGTCAGCTACAGGGGGCTCATTTCTTACGAAGGAGAACATTTTCTCCGGGTCGCCTATCAAGCGATATTGAATCGAGCGCCAGATCCCCAGGGACTAACTTATTACTCTGCTAGACTCAATAATGGCGTAAGCAAGACAGAGATTCTTGCTCAGCTGATGTTGAGTCCGGAGGGAAAATCACGTGAGATCGCCGTCGAGGGACTTGACGATGCGATCAAGGCGCATGTGCGCCAGAAAAATCCAATTATCAAGGCTTTGAACTTGTCGGGTTTTTTTAATTCGGAAGCTCGGATGGCACGGAGTTATGAGGCTAGTGACGAATGGCGCGCAGCTGTTCAGGCTGTTTCGTCTAGCGTACAGCATATCGCCAGTGTACTGGATGAGCAACGATCAATGCTGAAGGCCGTGAAGTCTATGCTCGGTGACGGCGAGCAGGATTGCGGTTCTCCTATTCCTGCAGAGGCGGAGTATTACTTCGACGGTGCGTGGTATGTGGCCCAGTACCCGGACGTTGCCGAGAGTGGTATGAGTCCGTTGATTCATTTTGATAAATTTGGTTGGAAAGAATATCGTAATCCTAATGGATATTTTGATACTCAATATTATTTGAGTGAAAATCCAGACGTCCAACTTTCTGGCGTTAATCCGTTTTTCCATTGGGTAAAACACGGTCGTCACGAAAATAGGCGTATCAACTCTTACGCCAAACCGGATTATGCCATTGTTTCGCAGCCTGCTACGGAGGTGGCTTTTACCTCGGGTGTACAACTGCCGGAGGAAATGGGTCCCGCACGCGCGCTTTTCGATGCTCCGTGGTATTTGCAGCAATACCCAGATGTAATTTCGGCAGATATGGACCCGTGGGAGCACTTCTCCAGTTTCGGCTGGAGAGAAGGGCGTAGGCCGAATCGAGAATTTAATACTAGTTTCTATATCGATTCGAATCCGGATGTCGCACGGGCGGGCGTGAATCCATTAAATCATTGGGCATTGTACGGGAAGGCTGAGGGACGGAAAATTGAGCAAATCAAGGTATCGCCGCGAGGTAAAATTGCGCCGGTGAATAGTCCTTCCTTGATTTTTGTATCTCATGAAGCATCTCGCACCGGTGCACCTGCGGTGTTGCTGTCGCTGATGCGATGGATTAAAGAAAATACGAATATCAAGTTTTCCGTTGTCATCGGTTACGGTGGTCCGTGGAACAGCGAATTCGAAAAGATTGCAGACTGCTTCTATCTTGATCGTCATTATCGCCGCCCTTTGAGGGACGAATTACGAGAATTTTGCGGCAATCATGTGAAAATTGTATATGCCAACACGATCGCATCGGGATTTTATGCCGAACATCTACGATTTCTTAATGCGAAATTTGTTACGCATGTCCATGAAATGGAAAATGTTTTCAAGATTTTTGAATCTAATTTCAATGCGCTTAAAGAATTTTGTTCCGAATACATCGCTGTCTCAAAGGGTTCATACGAAGCCATTGTAAAGCGTGTTGGTACTAAGTCGGCTAAAATTACAAAGCTGCCTCCTTTTATTGAAAAAGGGCGTAATTCTGAAGGTGGTGAAGCTTTTATCCCGTCGCGCAAGGCTATCTTTGGGTGTGGAGCTGTTGAGTTTCGCAAGGGGTTCGATATTTTTTGCGATGTCGCCGCGGAACTCATTCGCACCGGATATAGCGACTTCGTGATGTACTGGATAGGCGCGGCCACCGAGGAACTCAATCCGAACGTCGAAATTCAGCGCAGGGGTCTGGTCGGTCACGTCGAATGGCTAGGCATCAAATCGTATCCCCGCGAATACTTCAGGAACGGCGCGCTCTTCCTACTTCCATCACGGGAAGATCCGTTTCCGCTTGTCTGCATGGAGGCAGCTGAGTGCAGTTTGCCAATTATTTGCTTCGACGAGCGCGCTGGTGACATGCATACCTTCGTCGAGGACGACGCCGGTGTCGTGGTTGCGCACGGAGATGCTGCCGCGATGGCAGCAGCAGCACACGCACTATTGACTGACGAATCCCGGCGTAGCAAGCTGGGGGCAGCAGCCAAGGAGAAGGTGAAGCAGCGGCACTACGCCGATGTTGTTGTTCCTGCCATTCTCGACTTGCTGCCGGAGATGGAACGCGTTGACGTAACGTCGGAACTTGACTCGTATATCAAAGCCATTCAGGACAAGCGCGCGATTTCGTTTGATATTTTCGATACGCTTGTGACACGTCGGGTCGACAATCCCGAGGTCGTGTTCGACGTGATCGAGCAGGATCTTACGAAAAGCGAAGGGGCTCTGATTCCCTTGTTCGACGAGCGCATGGCGACGGCCGGCCGTGTTCTATCTCGACGCGCAGGCATTGTGGACGATATTTCGATCGACGACATTTATCATGAGATGTCGTTCTATAAGAATCCGGAAGCGGAAAAGCGTATCGAAATAAATATGTGCGTTCCACATCCGATTGGCATTGAGCTCTACAAGGCCGCAGTCAAACTCGATAAGATTATCTACATCACAAGCGACATGTATCTGGATCGCAAGACGATCGAGACCATTCTCGAGAATTGCGGCATTAATAAATGGAGCAAGTTACTCCTGTCTTCGGAAGTGGGCAAAAAAAAACACACCGGACGTCTGTATGCCGAGCTGATTGAAACCGCAAAAAGCCACGGTGTTGGGAAGGCCGATATCGTTCATATTGGTGACAGCTGGGTCGGTGATATCGACCGCGCGCGCGAAAAAGGCCTTGCTGCGTTGCGTTTCACGCCTCTTTACGACAAACCGTATCGCATGTTCTCGCTGAGCAAGGAGCAATGCGCCGAGCTGTCGCAAGACGGTCGTATTTGGAACAGCTTCTGCGAACAGTCTACGAAATTGTGGATTGAAGCTCGGCAGGAACGAGCGAATGACTTCTTTACGCGCCTCGGCTTTGAGTTAACCGGGCCGCTAGCGGCAATGATCGCGATGTTCGTGCGTCAGGAGGCTATGGAGAAGGGAGCAAAGAAAATTGTATTCATGGCTCGAGATGGTCGCGTCATCAAGAAGGCCTTCGACACAATCTACCGCTCAGATGTTGAGGCGGGCACATTCGAGAGCCTGTATCTGAATCTCTCGCGTGCGACGGTCGTGCCAGCGTCACTGGAAAACCCGTTGACGTCGAATGACTCATACTTTTTGATTGAAGGCCTGCATTTGGCATGCAAGCCGTTGAGCTACTACTTCAACAAAGCCGGCCTCAACCTTTACGATCGTGAAATCACCAAGGTGGTCAAGAAGCAGTTCCGCAATCTTGACTACATCCCAAATTGGGATGATTTGCCGAAACTCTCGAAAATTTTCGATCAACTTTCGAATCAAATTCATTGGGCTAATAAAAAAAATCGCGATGCGTTGAAAGCCTACCTGCTTGAAGCAGGTTTCGACGATGCCGAAAATATAATCGTGGTCGACGTAGGGTGGTATTTGAACATTCAATCGCGGCTCGCAAAATTTCTCAAGTCCATTGAGGCACGCGCGACGCTACACGGTTGCTACGTGGGTTCGCAGGCCCGTATCGACAAAAGTGTGTCGCATTCAGCACTGCTGTTCGAGCGTGGTGATCCCCATATGTATGCGAAAAGCGTTGCAGACAACACTACACTGTTCGAGGTCCTGTTCTCCGCCCCAGAGGCTTCGGCCGCAGCACTTGAAATCGACGAAAACGGTCGCGCGAAGGTGGTGTTTAATCAATTGACCATGCCGCCCGATTCGGAGTATTTGGTCGCACAAAAGATTCAGGCTGGGGCTGAAGACTTTTTCCTATTCGCGAAAGACGCCATTGCGGACTTCTTGCCGCCTGCCATCGTTAAAGATTTCTTCTTTGCGCTATTCGATTGTTTTGTAACAACCGACGATCCGTTGGCGATTGCCAGTTTTGCAAAATTCGACGTAAAGCTGGGCGGTGCACACGATCTGGCTTCTACGCAATCTTTGATTCGAAACGATTCTTTTGTGGAATATGTGCTCGACAGTGAAGATGAATATTTCGAGCCGATTTCGATACTAAGTAAAGCTGCTCAAAACGTAGTCATTGTGACATCGGCGGGCCGAGACAATGGTTCGACTCGTTATCGCGCCCTGAATTTACTGAAGAGTCTCAGTGCGTGTGGAATTGGAGGTGCGCTCATTCATGCAGCTACGGAAATCGATCAGGCGTCGGAACTGATCGAGCATGCAGACGCGGTGATTTTTCAGCGTTGCTTCGAAGGCCAAGGAAATGTCGGTGCTTTACTGAAGATCGCACGCAAGTTCGGGGTGCGATGTGTTGGCGAGATGGATGATTTAGTGTTTCCGGACTTCATAGCCTCTGTCGGCTCTGTCGCGGGTGGGGAGTGGGATATTCACCAGGCGAAGTTCGTGTCAGAGTCTTACATGGCATTCGTTAAGAAAATGGATGCGTGTATCGTTTCGACGCCGACATTGCAAAAATATCTCAGCGGCCTACTGAATGCGCCGATCGCAATTTTCCGTAACAAGATCGAAGAGAAGTACTTCAATGCACGTGAGGCTTCTGGTGATGAGTTCAGGATTGTCTATAGTTCCGGCACCTACTCGCACAAGGTGGACTTTCAACTCATATCAGACGCGCTAATCGGTTTCCTTCTGCGCCATCCCAAAGTTAGGCTTTCGGTTCTTGGCGCAGCTCAGGTACCGGAGGAACTGCTCGGGCTACCTAATGTGCATAGCTACGGCGTAATGCCGTATGGGACTATGCTCGAATTCGTATCCGAGCATGACCTAGTACTGGTGCCTCTTGAGGAAAATATTTTCAATGAGGCGAAGTCGTCAGTTAAATTTATCGAATCGGGCGCGGTTGGGGTGCCAGTTTTGGCGACGAAGATCGGTGAATTCGATTTCGCGATTAAAGATGGAGTTAACGGCTTCCTCGCGTCGTCGCTGGCGGATTGGGAGCGTATTCTTGAGGAAATCGTTGCGGATTTTGATCGAGCCTTTCAGGCTGGAAAACAAGCCTACAATGATGTAAGGGCGTCTTACTGTACTGACCGGATGGAGAGCGAGGCGCTGGAAGCGATTCTGGGTTGCGTGTCTGCCCAAGAAGCGCGTAAAGTCGTAAGACTGGACGTCGACCCGAGAGCCTGGACGCGTGTTTGATCTCGCGCGTCCTTGCGGATATGCGCTGGTATGTGGATCTGTTGAGTGCTTCAGAATGTGTTTCGGTCCTCAACAGACCATTCACTTTATGCTATAACGACGAGCAGTGGTTTTTATTTTGAAATGGGCGTTCGAAATGTCGATTTGGTCCTCTATTCGTGATCTTGGTGGGTATCTGAGGCTGCGATGGGCTAACTACGAATTGGGTGAAATCAATCATAAAAACTTAAACAAATTCACCTCGGACATCTTGGTAAAAGAAAATCGTGAGACAGTGATTTCGCCAATTGGCTTTATACCAGGCGGCTGGTATATGATTGAAATAGAAGTGTGTGCTGAAGTAACAAAAATAGATGGTTCGATATTTATATGTCAGGTTCGGCAGAATTCTCCATCCATTCTGAAATTTCCTGTCCGTGTTGGTCAACGTTGTAAACGCCTCATTTTTATTCCGCGTAGGGCGCGGCTGTTTGTGTCGTTACCGGATCGCGCGCGAAGCAGCGCGGTGATGTACTTCCAACTGTCGCGAGTGACCAGCAGATTTGCTCGCGATAGAATGTTGAAGAAACTTATCGCATTGCATCCCGATTATAAGATATCAATTCGCGGAAACGCAGAGGGGCGTCTGATTTTTCAAGAATCACGGACGATTGCCATGCTGTGGCAGGATTACTGTGATGTCTTTGAAAGCGGCGGAAAAACGTCTTCATATGGCAGATGGTTGGAAAGATTCGGCGCGCCAGCTGCAGCGTGCCGCGAACGCGTGCGAAACCTAATTTCTCAATTCGATATTGCGCCGCTTATTTCGATCGTCATGCCGGTGTACGATCCGAATCTCAAATGGCTTGCGGCGGCGATAGAATCCGTGAAGAGGCAAGGCTATAAAAATTGGGAGCTCTGCATAGCCGATGATGCATCCAAAGATCCCCGTGTCCGCGAGCGGCTACTCGCATATACGAAAGAAGATCCGCGAATCAAGATCGTTTTTCGGAACGAAAACGGCCATATCTCGGCGGCATCGAATAGTGCAATAGAAATCGCATCCGGCGATTGGATTGCATTGCTCGATCAGGACGATCTTTTAGCGGAAGAAGCGCTGTTCTGGGTAGTTGAGGCCATTAACAGGAATCGCGACGTACGACTGATCTATTCGGACGAGGACAAGATTGATGAAAGTGGCCAAAGATTTGAGCCATATTTTAAGTCTGATTGGAATCCGGATTTGTTCCTGTCACAGAACATGTTCTCGCACCTCGGAGTCTATTGGGCTAGCTTGATTCGAGAGATCGGCGGTTTTCGATTGGGTGTAGAAGGCTCGCAAGACTATGATTTGGTGTTGCGATGTATCGAAAAAATTGACGATCGTCAGATTTATCATATTCCACGGGTTCTGTATCATTGGCGGGTTCATTCAAAAAGTACGGCATATTCTGCAGACGTAAAGCCCTATGCGGTTCTCGCGGGGGAGAGGGCATTGAATGACCATTTTGTGCGTACTCGGAAAATGGCAGTTGCGACCGTAGACAAGTGCGGCTATCGCGTACGTTATTCATTGCCCGACGATAGCCCGCTAGTGAGTATCATTATACCGAGCCGAAATGCGCGAAAATTGCTGAATGCCTGTATTGGTTCGATAATCAAAAAGACGGCATATGATAATTACGAAATTATTGTTGTCGATAACGGCTCAGATGAATCCGCGACAGTGAATTTCTTGCGCTCTCTAGAGAGAAATCCAAGGATTCGAATTCACCGCGATGGTAGGCCATTCAATTTTTCGCAGCTGAATAACGAGGCTGTCAAGATCGCACGCGGTTCAATCATATGTTTGTTGAACGACGATGTGGAAGTGATCACATCGGATTGGCTCGGCGAGATGGTCAGTCATGCGCTGCGTCCGGAGGTTGGGGCAGTGGGGGCAAAGCTGCTCTATCCCGATGATACTGTGCAACATGGCGGTATCGTATTGGGAACCGATGGTGTCGCAGGGCACGCGCATCGATTCGAGAAGCGCGAAAGTGGTGGATATTGCGGGCGAGCTGCGCTCATCCAGTGTTTTTCAGCGGTTACCGGAGCTTGTCTTGTTGTGCGCAAATCGGTGTATGAGTCAGTTGGCGGCTTGAATGAGCGTGAACTGGCGGTGAGCGGCAACGATGTCGACTTCTGTCTTCGGGCATATAAGGCAGGTTACCGTAACATCTGGACGCCTTACGCTGAGCTGTATCATTATGAGTCAGCCTCTCGTGGCTCAGACGAAAGTGCCACTAACCGACCACGCGCGCAGAAGGAAGCCACCTATATGAAGGACACGTGGGCAGATATGATTGAGAACGATCCGTTTTACAACCCGAATCTCACACTTGACGACGAAGGCTTCGGTCTGGCCTGGCCACCTCGGGTTAGTCAGTTGAGTGCCTAGTGCTGGTTGCGGTGTCGTAACTCGATTTCACAGTATATGACTATGAAAAATGGAAAAACCGGTCGGGTGAGGATAAGAGCCTTACTGGAAATGCGTCCGGCGTTCGATGGCTTCGCGGGTATCCCGCAGGAAGCGCGCCTGTTGTTTCGGGCCTTGGCGTCTAGTGAAAAGATCGAGGTGGAAGGCCTATTGCAGACATCCTTGCGTTTCTTGGCGCCCGGCGTGGGCAAATCGAGCAATGACGAGGCCTTGGGCAGTACTGCAAGTCATATTAATACGCACTCGCGCGCAGTGGTTTCGATGAGTACGAAGCCCTCGAAAGATTTTTTTTCGGAAATTTATATATATATAAAGAGACGATATGTTGCGTGGCGACTTATGCTGTTGACGTATCTTTTGCGATCAATATTCAGTGTAAAAACGTACCTCTTCGAATCTCGATTCTTTGAAGCGTTCTTGTGGGATGCATTATTTGATAAGACGTTGCCCACAGGCGATTTTTCGCTCGTGACTTCGAAGAATTTTCGAATCTGCCAGATTCCGTGGAATATTTTTCAATTGGCTGGGCTGAAGTCACTGAAAATTTCGTCTCGGGTATTATACCCGTGTCTCAACACGTTGGGATTCGACTGCTTCATTGCTCAAACTCCTTATCCCGGTAGGGTTAGCCGGGACACGGCACTGATTGTGCGTTACCACGATGCACTGCCTATTTTCATGCCGCATGCTTTCGCTAACAAATCTCGGCATCAGTCGATGCACTTTCATGCACTTCGTAGCAATGTAGCTTCAGGGGCTTATTTCGCGTGCGTGTCGGAGTCTACTCGCCAAGATCTGATCCAGCTTTTTCCGGAAGCTGAGGCACGCAGCGTTGTGATTCATAACGTGGTGTCGCAGCACTATTTTTTGGAAGCCTCATCTAGTCAACAGGTGTCAAGAATTGTCGCACTGCGCCGCAATCACGCGTTGATGGGCGACGCGTCGGTTCCTGAGGCGGGTCAGGATTCATTCAAATACGTGTTGATGGTTTCGACTATTGAGCCGCGCAAGAATCACATGCGTTTGATGGCAGCGCTGGATCGGATTCGCGAGCGGTGCGATTCGAATTTGAAGCTTATTGTGGTCGGTAACGTTGGCTGGGAGGCAGAGCACATCGTTAAGGAGATCAAGGTTCGCGCGCAGGCAGGCATTATGTATGCGTTGAACGACGTCGCCGCCAGCGACCTTCGTGTTTTGTACCGCCATGCGGAGGCCACCGTCTGTCCGAGTCTGGCTGAGGGATTTGATTTCTCCGGCATTGAGTGCATGCGGAGCGGAGGGGTGGTCATCGCGTCCGATATAGCGGTGCACCGCGAGGTCTTCGGCGAAGCTGCGATGTATTTTAATGCATATTCATCTGGAGAATTGGCGGATGCCATGGGTAGACTGCTCTATGACGAAGGCGCAATTGAAGAGCGGAATCGATTGCGCACTCATGGGACAATGGTGTCCGAGCGATATCTTCCGGAAGTCATCCTGCCGCAGTGGGAGCGTTTCCTGTCTCGCGTTGCAACTGACAGATGATATGTAGCCTGGCTGCTCTCTTTGGCGGTAGAGTAAGAGTGTTGCGCGTTTGGCGAGCCAGATTTAAATGCGACGGCGTGCTGTTCGGCTGAAGTATTTTGACGATTTTCGTTCTTAGATTGTCATTGCACCAAGAGCACAACCAGCTTGTCTTGTACGTTCCTAGTCTGTACCGGGGATCGCTGGCGGGAGGGAGGCACTGCCGGCGCGGCATTCTAGCCGACGTACATGAACTTTGCTAGCGCGTTGAGCGTGGCTTCGAGGGTTGTCGGAAATTGCGCAATTACTATATTGGTTTTGCGTTCCTTAGGGTATTATTCGCTACTTGACCCAACCAAGCAATTTCACAATACTCCACGGGGCTTACTGTATCGAACACCTCGCGAGGAGGGTGGATATCGGCGAGGCCCGGTATGCCTTTCATAGAAGCAGATGTTCCGCTCATTTCTTGTTTTGCAAGGCGCGGCCTCCCCGTTTTTTAGTGGGCTTGCTGTCGCGCTAAAAGAACGTGGTCACGGGGTCCGTAAAGTCAACTTTTGCGGCGGTGATCTACTCTATTCCGGTGCGGTCCCAACATGGAATTACTGCGGAAAAGCCGATGATTTGCATGCCTGGTACAAAGGGGTAGTGCAAGTCGGGAACTTCACAGATGTGATCATGTTTGGCGATTGCAGGGAAATTCATCGCCCGATGCACGCCATCGCAGTTGGTGCGGGTTTGCGTGTGAATGTCTTTGAAGAGGGTTACGTTCGACCTCATTGGTTGACAATGGAGCGACATGGTGTCAATGGCCGTTCGTTGTTGCCCCGTGATCCAGCTTGGTATCTCGATCGGCGGCATGTCACGCCTCCAAGCCCGGTCGGTTGTGCCACCGGCTATAATCTGTTCGAACGCGCCTGCCATGACATTCGCTACCGCGCGGCGAACTCACTTTTCGCAATGCGTTTCCCGCACTACAGGAACCATCGCCCAAGAAATGGCTTCTTGGAGTACGCGGGTCTTGCTGCGCGCGCTCTTAGGCAGCGCGTCCATCTTCGTGATGCTGAGTCGGTTACACGGGAACTCCTCGAATCCGATCTTCCGTACTACCTCTTTCCGCTGCAACTTAACTCCGACTCGCAGATTGTCGTTCATTCGCCGTTTGACGGTGTCCGAGATGCGATTGCTAAGGTAATTCAATCGTTCGCACGCTGCGCACCAGCGAACACTTGGCTGGTTATCAAGAACCACCCACTCGACACTGGGCTCATCGATTATCGCCAATACGCGGAGCGACTCGCGTGTGAATTTGACGTGGCTGACCGCTTGCGTTTCATCAACGCCGGCCACTTACCAACGCTGCTCGAACACGCATGTGGTGTCGTGGTGGTCAACAGCACTGTCGGGCTCTCGGCCCTGCATCATCGCTGTCCGTTGATCGCGCTCGGCACGGCGATCTACAACATGCCGGGGTTGGCATGGCAAGGTGGGCTCGACGACTTCTGGCAAGGCGCGCCTCCGCCCGATATGAACTTGTACCAGGCGTTTCTTGACTATGTCGTCCATCACACGCAGATCAATGGCGACTTTTACACACGCACGGGCATCGAAATGGCGACTGCCGGTGCGGTTGTTCGTCTTGAGGCGGCGAATGGCTAGCGCCGCGCCGCGCCACATCGTCATTACCGGCGCCAGCGGAGGCATCGGGCGCGCGCTCGCGATCGCTTATGCGGCGCCCGGCGTGGTGTTGGGGCTCGTTGGGCGAGACATTCAGCGCCTCGGCGCTTGTGCTGAAACGTGTCGTGCACGTGGCGCGCAGGTGGTTACTGCACAGGTCGATGTACGAGATGCGAAGGCGATGCACGCATGGCTCTGGCAGTTCGACGACTCTTATTCGATAGATTTGTTGATTGCCAACGCCGGTGTGGCTAGTACGCTCAATTCCGCTGATGACTGGGAGGAGCTTGATCGTATGACGGCAGTTGTTGATACCAACTTCTACGGAGCAATGCATGCTGTTCTGCCGGTGGTTGCGCGCATGCGGAAGCGTCGGAGCGGACACATTGCGTTGGTTAGTTCCATTGCCGCAATCCGTGGTATGGCGATTTCACCCGCTTACTGTGCGAGCAAGGCGGCACTCAAGGCGTACGGCGATTCGGTGCGACCATTGTTGGCGCGTGATGGTATCAATCTCGCGATCGTGATGCCCGGGTTTGTCAAGACCGCGATGAGCGATGTATTTCCAGGTGACAAGCCGTTCATGTGGTCGGCAGACAAGGCCGCCGACCATATCCGCCGCAAGCTCGCGGCGCGGCGGCCAGAGATCGCGTTTCCGGGGCTGCTCGCGCTCGGTATGCGGCTGTTGACGCTGCTGCCTGCGCGGCTCGGCGACGCGATACTTGGTGGATTGTCCTATCTGCCCCGCCGGGAGCGCTAGCTTGAGTGTTGGCGTATTGCTCGCGATCGCGCTTGGTGCGTCATTCGTGCTGGATGTTTCGGCACTGCCGCGCGCACGACAGTATTCAGGTGCTGCGCACGTGCTACATGCCACTACTCTCGTGTTTTTGATCGGTGCGATGCTGCTCGTGACCCGGCGACTTGTGTTTTCCACATGTATCGCGGTCGCGTTGGTCGGCCTGTTGGCGACGGTGAGCAATGCAAAGTACGAGTCACTACGCGAGCCGTTCGTTTTTACCGATCTAAGTCTGTTTAGTCAGCTGTTCGCGCATCCTCGGTTGTATTTGCCGTTTCTGAGTGTCGGCAAGATGATCGGAATTGCGATCGGATGCGGAGCGCTGGTGGGCGGCTTTTTCGCGGAGAGGCCATTGCACGGTGGGCTCTGGCAGGTGGCGGCGCTCGTCTCCGCGTGCACCATTGCGGCCTGCTGGCTTGCCGCACGCTTGCCGCTTACGCTCGATGCCTGCGTGGATCAACAACGGCACGGTTTTTTCGCGGTGTTTGTGGCGTATCTACTGAACGGCTTGCGGCCTGCTACGCTGCGCGCATTCGAACGGGTTGCGCGGACCAGTCCGTACGTATCGGGCGAATCGACCGCGGGTCCCGACGTGATCGTAATCCAGAGCGAGTCGTATTTCGACGCGCGGCGCCTTGGCGCGGCAATCAATCCGGCGAACTATCGCCACTTGGACGTCGCGCGTCGGGGCTCCTTCTGCTACGGTGAACTGAGCGTGCCGGCCTGGGGGGCGAACACGATGCGGACGGAGTTTGCGATGCTGAGCGGACTGGTGCCTGCGCGTCTTGGCTATGCTCGTTTCTATCCATACGCCTTCGTGCGGAGCGCCTGTGCATCGATTGCAGCTTGGTTTCGGAGGTGTGGTTACAAAACTGTCGCAATTCACCCTTACTACGCAGACTTCTTTGGAAGGAACCGGGTCTTTCCGCTGCTTGGATTCGACAAATTTCTGGATATCGAACATTTTTCCGATACCCATCGGACTGGTCCGTATATTGCCGATTCAACCGTCTTGGATGTAGTCGTCGATGCGTTGGACGAGCCGAGGAGTGCACCGTTGTTCGTATTCGCGATGACGATGGAAAACCACGGCCCGCTGCACCTCGAGCAGGTTTTGCCCGGTGAATCGTCTTCAAGGCATACTCTTGGCGAAGACGCTTCCTGGCGCGATCTGACTGCATATTTGCGACATATTGAAAATGCGGACGCAATGATCGGGCGCTTGCTCGATCATTTGCGCACCAGCGATCGTGAAACAGTCGTTTGCTTTTACGGCGACCACGTTCCCGCTTTGCCCCATGTTTTCGAGAAACTAGGCGTTTCTCCGCAACACAGCGACTACTTCATTTGGCGAAATTACGGCGCAGATACCCCTGAATGCCGGGACTTGGCAGCCGAGGAACTGGGGGCGGCACTGCTGCGTGTGGTACAAGACGACGGAAATCGTACGGAACAGCCGTGCGCATCCGAGAAAGCGACATAAAAGATGAACAGTAAGATTGCAATAATTGGGGTGGCTTGTCGGTTTCCCGGGAGCGCGAACAATCTCGGCGACTTCTGGCAACTGCTGCGCGACGAACGCGATGCAGTGACCGAAATCCCCGCCGACCGCTTCGGCACCGATTTCTACCAGCACCCGTCCAAGCGCGAGCCGGGCAAGAGCTACACGTTCTCGGCCGGCGTCGTCGACAACGTCGCCGGCTTCGACGCCGCGTTCTTCGGCATTTCCCCGCGCGAAGCGGCCCAGATGGACCCCCAGCAGCGCCTGCTGCTCGAACTCGCATGGGAAGCATTCGAGGACGCGGGCGTACGCCCGGCCGACATGCGCGGCAGCAATTGCGGCGTCTTCGTCGGCGCCGCCAGCATGGATTACGGCAACCGCAACATGGACGATCTGAACGTGATCGATCCGTATTCGGCGACCGGCAACACCCTGAGCATCGCGTCGAACCGCGTGTCCTACCTGTTCGACCTGCGCGGCCCGAGCATGTCCGTCGACACGGCCTGTTCGTCGTCGCTCGTCGCGCTCCACCAGGCCGTCAAGGCGCTGCAGTCCGGCGAAGCCGACGTGGCGCTCGCAGGCGGCGTTAACCTGCTGCTGCACCCGTTCGGTTTCGTCAGCTTCTCCAAGGCGTCGATGCTGTCGCCGCGCGGCCGTTGCCGCGCGTTCGATGCGACCGGCGACGGCTATGTCCGCTCGGAAGGCGGCGCATTCGTGCTGCTCAAGCCGCTTGATCGCGCGCTCGCCGACGGCGATACGATCCATGCGGTGATCGCCGGCTCCGGCGTGAACTCGGTCGGCCATTCGCCGGGCGGCATCAGCGTGCCGGGTGCGGCCGCCCAGGCGTCGCTGCTGCGCAGCGTGTACGCGCGCGCAGGCATCGATCCGCAATCGCTGGCGTATCTCGAAGCGCACGGCACCGGCACGGCGGTCGGCGACCCGATCGAAGCGCGTGCGCTGATCGACGTCGTGTCGGGCGGGCGCCCGGCGGATCGTCCGCTGCTCATCGGTTCGGTAAAGACCAACATCGGCCATCTCGAAACGGCATCCGGCATGGCCGGGCTGCTGAAGGCCGTGCTGTGCCTGAAGCATCGTGCGGTACCGCGCTCGCTGCACTTCGTGACGCCCAATCCTGGCATCGATTTCGACGGCGGGCGTCTGCGCGTCGTCGATCGCTACATGCCGCTCGACGCGGGCGACGCGCCGCTGACGGTCGGCGTCAACTCGTTCGGCTTCGGCGGAACGAACGCACACGTCGTGCTGACCGAGGCGCCGGCTGCAAACGAGGCGTCGACGGCCGCGCCCGAGCCGACTGAAGCGCTGCCGTCTCCGCTCGTCCTGACCGCGCGCAGCGCGAATGCGCTCGGCGCGCTCGCAGGCCGTTATCTGGCGATGCTCGACAGCGGCGGCGACTGGCAGGCGCTGGCCGCCACGGCCGCACGTCGTCGCCAGTGGCTGGAACATCGCGCAATCGTTGCACCGGCCGGCGTGGCGGAAGGCCGTGCGGCGCTGGCGGCACTGGCCCAGCCGGCAGCGGAAGGGTTGCCGGCCTGCGTGGCAACCGGTCAGGCGCCCGCCGACGCGGTGCGCACCGCGCTCATCTTCTCCGGCAACGGCTGCCAGTGGGTCGGGATGGGCAACGAACTCTATGCGGAGAACGCGGTGTTCCGCGCGGCGCTCGACGAAGTCGACGCGCTGTGGTGCGCCGACGGCAGCCCGTCGCTCGTCGACGTGATGCGCGGCGGCCCGAGCGCGGAATGGCTGGCCGGCGCAGGCGCCGAATGGCTCGCCGCGACGGAGAACGCGCAGCCGCTGCTGTTCGCGATCCAGGTCGGCATGATTCGCGTGATCGACGCGCGCGGGATGCGTTACGACGCAGCGATCGGCCATAGCGTCGGCGAGATTGCCGCGGCGTGGGTGACGGGTGCGCTGTCGCTCGCCGACGCGGTTCGCGTGATCAAGATTCGCAGCCGCGCGCAGGCGATGACGCGCGGCAGCGGCCGGATGGCGGCCGTCGGCATCGGTGATGCGGCGGCACGCGAACTGATCGCACGCCACGGGCTGGCGCGGCGCGTCGAGATCGCGGGCATCAACAGTCCCGACGCGGTGACGCTCGCGGGCGAGCTGCAGGGCTTGCAGGCACTGGAGGCCGCGCTGCGCGGCAGCGGCAAGTTCTTCCAGATGCTGGATCTCGACTACGCGTTTCACAGCAGCCATATGGATCGCATCGAGCCGGTCGTGCTGGCCGAACTGGCCAGCCTGCGGCCGCAGCCGGGCAACGGCACGTTCGTGTCGACCGTGACCGGCGGCGCGCTGGCCGGCACCGAACTCGACGCCCGCTACTGGTGGCGCAACATTCGTGAGCCGGTGCGCTTCGGCGACGGCATCGCGCATCTGATCGAGCAGGGCGTCCGGTTGTTCGTCGAGGTCTCGCCGCATGCGATCCTGCGCACGTACGTGAAGCAGGCATTCGCGGCGGCCGGCGCGACCGGCGTGGCGCTGCCGACGCTCAAGCGCGATCACGGCAGCGCGGCAATGCTGCAGCATGCGATGCTCGCGGCGATCGCGCACGGTGCGAGCGTCGATCCCGACCGCTTCGCGCCGGGTGAATCGCGAGCTGCATTGCCGTCCTATCCGTGGCAGCGCGACCGCTTCTGGTTGACGCCGACCGTCGAAGGCTACGGCCTCGTCAATCGTCGTCGTGAGCATCCGCTGCTCGGCTATCGCCTGCACGAGCACGCATTCGCGTGGGAAAACCAGCTCGATCCGGCGAAGCTGCCGATGCTGGCCGATCACGTTGTCGACGGCGGCGTGGCGTTCCCGGGGGCCGGGTACGTGGAAATGGCGCTCGCCGCGGCACGCACCTTCTTCGATACGCAGGACGCGGCGCTCGAAAACGTCGAGATCCGCACGCCGGTGGTATTCCAGCCGCAGCAGGCGAAGCTGTTCCGGCTCGTGATCGAGCCGCGCACCGCGACCTTCACGATCGAGACGCGCGACCGGATGTCCGACGGCACATGGACATTGAACGTGACAGGGCGGATGCTGGAAAGCGGCAACGCGCTCGGTGATGCGAGCGTCGTGCCGTCCGACGCGCTCGATCGTCTGCTCGCGCTGCCCGCGGCCGACGGCGACACGCTGTACGCAAACACGGCAGCTATCGGCCTCAGCTACGGGCCGGCATTCCGCTGGGTCCGCACCGTGCGGGTCGCCGCGGATGACGGCGCGGCGCTGGCCGACATTGCCGCGCCGGCCGCATGCGGCGACGCACGGGCCTTGTCCGCCTATTTGCTGCATCCGGCGCTGATGGACAGCGGGTTTCATCCGCTGTTCGCATTGCTTGCGGCGCACGCGCGCGAAGGCGAGCATCCGGCTTACGTGCCGGTGCAGATCGGCCGGGTCGACTATCTGCGCGGCGACACGGTCGAACGGGTGCTCGTGCGGATCGACCGGCACAGCCCGCATTCGATCGTCGCGCATTTCGAATTCCTCGATGCGCGGGGCGCGATCGTCGCGCGGCTCGGCGCTTGCCGGTTCCGGCGCGTCGATCTCGTCGGCCGCCGGCAGAAC
The DNA here is from genome assembly GCF_017104665.1 of Burkholderia sp. Se-20378. NCBI lineage: Bacteria > Pseudomonadati > Pseudomonadota > Betaproteobacteria > Burkholderiales > Burkholderiaceae > Burkholderia > Burkholderia sp. Se-20378. Next base: position 38,551 of record NZ_JAAGPG010000025.1, read on the forward strand.
CTGCCCGCGCGCTTCGTCTATCGCCTTGAAGAAGTGCCGCTGCCGGGCGAGGTCGACGCGGCCGGTCTGCCGACGCCCGATGCGCTGCTCGCGCAGGCTGTCACGCGGCTCGAAACGACCGGGCACGACGGCCGCCGGACGCAGCATCTGACCGAAATCCTGCCGCTGCTCGATGTGCTGGCGAGCCTCTACGCGCTTCGCGCGTTCGATGCGCTCGGCGCATTCGCCGGCACGTGGCAGCCGGCGGCCGGGCGTGCGGCGCTGGCCGCACGTCTTGCCGACATGCTGGTCGAGGATGGTCTCGCTCATCGTGATGGCGCGCTGCTGGTGCGCGACGACGCGGCGTGCGCGGCGGTGCCGCCGCTCGCCGAGCTGTGGCGCGGGCTGCTGGCCGAATCGCCGGGGCACGTGGCCGAGCTGACGCTGCTCGCGCATTGCGGCGCGGCGTTGCCGGACGTGCTGAACGGTGCGAAGGACGGCGCTCGCCTGCTGTCGCCGACCGGGCACAGCCTGGTCGAACAACTCCTTGCCGCATCGCCGACGTGGCAGCACGTGCACGCGTTGCTGACCGCAAGCGTCGAGCAGGCAGTCGACGCATGGCAACCGGCACGCCGGTTGCGCGTGCTCGAGCTGGGTGCGACGGACGGCGACGTGCTGCAGACGCTCGGCATGCATCTCGCGGCCGCGCGTTGCGATCACACGATCGCCGCGACGGCCGGCCAACTGGCCGGGTTCGACGCGGATGCGGAAGCGGCGGTGCGCACGGTTGCGCTGCAGTCGGGCGAGCGGTTGTCGCTGGCGGCCGACGAAGCCGGTCCTTACGACCTGATCGTCGCGAACCGCGCGTTGAGCGGCCGTCACGATGTGGCCGACGCGCTGAATGCGATGCGGTCATGGCTGGCGCCGGGCGGATTGCTGCTGCTGGCCGAGTCGCGTCGCGGCCGTTTTTCCGACATCGTATTCGGTGCGCAGGCTTCGTCGACGGAAGCCGACGCGCCCGTGGCGCTGGCGCCGGCGGATCTCGATGCAGCGCTCGAACGCGCAGGCTACGTCGATGTCGTGCGGCACGTCGAGCAGTCGCTCGATCTGGATGGCACGCCGACGTTCGTCATCGCGCGCAACCCCGCGAGCGCCGTCGTTGCACAACGCGGCGACGATCCGAGCGATCTCGATACGCTTGCGCGCAGCGAACAATGGCTCGTGATGCACGCACCGGACGCCGCCGGCAGTTTCGGCGGGCGGCTGGCCGATGCGCTGGCGCGCGCGGGCTATCCGGCCGATATCGTCGACGTCACACATGCGGCCGATGCGATTGCATCGTTGCCGGCCGGGCAGCCGGCGCATGTCGTGTTCTGCGCGCCGGAAACGCCGCTCGCCGAATCGGCGACGGGGGATGGCCTGATGGCCGCGCAGCATAACGGCGTGATCGCCCTGGCGGCACTCGTCCGTGCGCTCGGTGCGCAGGCGAACGCGGCCACGCGGCTGACCGTCGTCACGCGTGGCGGCGCGCCATTCGCCGGGACCGCGAATGCGCATCCGGAACAGGCGACGCTGTGGGGCCTCGGTCGCGTGCTGGCGAACGAGCATCCCGAACTCGCATGCCGCCTGATCGACGTCGATCGAGCGGTGGACCGGATCCCCGACGCGCTGATTCGCGAACTGACCGGCGCAGCGGTCGAGGAAGAAGTCGTCCTGGGTGCGCACGGCCGGCAGGTGCCGCGCATGCTGACCGCCGCGCAGGCTGCGGCCCGCAACGATGGCGCGATTGCGCGTGCGGCCGTGCTCGCGTTCGATGCGCCGGGCTCGTTGCGCAATCTCGAATGGTTTGCGTTGCCGGAAAGCCCGCTGGGTGACGACGAGGTGGAGATCGAGCCCGTTGCAACCGGCCTCAATTTCCGCGACGTGATGTATGCGATGGGGCTCTTGTCCGATGAAGCGGTCGAGACCGGCTTCGCGGGCGCGACGATCGGCATGGAGCTGTCCGGCCGGGTCGTCCGGGTGGGCAACGCCGTGACGGAATTCGCGCCGGGCGATGCGATGCTCGGCTTCGCGCCGGCTTCGTTCGCGACGCGCGTCAGGACACGCGCGCAAGCGATCGCGCTGAAACCCGAGCGGCTGTCGTTCGAGGAAGCGGCGACCGTGCCGACCACGTTCTTCACCGCGTATTACGCACTCGTCGAACTCGCGCGTTTGCGTCGCGGCGAGCGCGTGCTCGTGCACGGCGGCGCGGGCGGTGTCGGGATCGCCGCGATCCAGCTCGCGCGCCACTTCGGCGCGGAAGTGTTCGCGACGGCCGGCAGCGACGAGAAGCGCGAGTTCGTGCGCCTGCTCGGCGCGGACCACGTGCTCGATTCGCGCAGCCTCGCGTTCGCGGACGAGATTCGCGCGCTGACGAGCGGCCAGGGCATCGACATCGTGCTGAATTCGCTCGCCGGCGAAGCGATGGTACGCAGCATCGATACGCTGCGGCCGTTCGGTCGTTTCCTCGAGCTCGGCAAGCGCGACTTCTACGAAAACAGCCATATCGGACTGCGACCGTTCCGCAACAACATCAGCTATTTCGGTATCGATGCCGACCAGTTGATGGGGGCGCTGCCGGAGCTGACCGCGCGTCTGTTTGGCGAAGTGATGGCGCTGTTCGAGGCCGGCGTGCTGCATCCGCTGCCGTATCGCGCGTTTCCGGCCGAACGGGCGGAAGATGCGTTCCGCTACATGCAGCAGGCGCGCCAGATCGGCAAGGTGCTCGTGACCTATCCGTCCGGCACACCGGCCCCGACGCGCGGCGTGACGCGCGCGGGTTCGCTCGCGCTCGATCCGCATGGCACGTACCTGGTGGTCGGCGGCACGGGCGGCCTTGGTTTCGCGAGCGCGCGCTGGATGGTCGAGCGCGGCGCACGCCGGCTGACGCTGGCGAGCCGTTCCGGCGCACTCGCTGCTGCCGCACGCGAGGAAGTCGAGCGCTGGAACAAGACGCTCGGCGTCACGGTCGATGTCGTGTCGTGCGATGTGACCGACGCAGCGGCAGTCGATGCGATGATCGGCGCGATCGTCCGGCGCGGCAGCCCGCTCAAGGGCGTGCTGCATTCCGCGATGTCGATCGACGACGGCCTCGTGCGCAATCTCGACGATGCGCGCATGGCCGCGGTGCTCGCACCGAAGGTGGCCGGCGCGTGGAACCTGCATCGCGCGACGCGCGCGTTGCCGCTCGACCTGTTCGTGGTCTATTCGTCGGCGACGACCTATCTCGGCAATCCGGGGCAGTCGAACTACGTCGCGGCCAACAGTTTCCTCGAGGCGCTCGTCGAACATCGTCGCGCGGCGGAATTGCCGGGCACCTTCATGGCCTGGGGGCCGCTCGAGGACGTCGGCTTCCTCGCGCGCCACGCGGATACGCGTGAGGCTTTGCAGTCGCGGATCGGCGGTGCGTCGATCACGTCCGACGAGGCGATGGTCGCGCTCGAGCGCGCACTGGTCGCGGGCGCGGCCGGCGAAGCCGTGGTCCGGCTCGACTGGCACGCCGTGGCGCGCGGGATGCCGGCCGCGAAGGCGCGCCGGTATTCGCTGCTGCAATCGCATGCGAAGGGCGGCGATGCGCGTGACGGCGGCACGCAGCTACGCGAAGAAGTGCTGGCTTTGCCGCGCGACGAAGCGATCGCGCTGGTTGCCCGGACGCTGCAGGGGCAGATCGCGCGAATCCTGCACATGACGCCGGATCGCATCGCACTCGACAAGTCGGTGCTCGACATGGGCATGGATTCGCTGATGGGGATGGAACTCGGCCTCGCGGTCGAGGAAGCGTTCGAGGTCAAGCTGTCGGTGATGGCGATTGCCGAGGGCGCGTCGGTGACGACGCTGGCCGGACGCATCGTCGATTCGATCGGCGCGTCGACCGATGCGGACGCCGGTTCCGCGACGGATGCCGCGCAGGAGGCCGTCGCGGCGCTCGCCGCGAAGCACGCGATCGACGGCGAAGCACGCGCGATGCTCGATACGC
>NZ_JAAGPG010000277.1:0-11224 GCF_017104665.1 Burkholderia sp. Se-20378
CGATGCCGCCGGCCAGGCCCGAAGCCGGGCCCTGCCCCGCCGCCGGGGGGCGCTTGCGCATCACGAACGTCGGCATACGGCGAGATCCCGGTCGAAGACGCCGGCCGCCTGCGGCACGCCGTCGGTCGTCGGCCCGTAGGCCGGCACGCACATCGGCGCGCCCGTCTGCGGATGCGCGAGCTTCAGCATCTCGACGCCGAACGCCGCGCGCAGCCGCGCCGGATCGAGCATCGCGTCGGGCGTGCCCTCCGCCACGAGGCGGCCCGCCCGCATCAGCAGCATCTCGTCGCTGTCATCGGCCCCCGGGTTCAAGTCAGGCAGCACCCACACGATCGTCAGTCCGCGCGTGCGGTTCAGCGTGCGCAGCGCATCGAGGATGTCGAGCTGGTGATGGATGTCGAGATAGGTCGTCGGTTCGTCGAGCAGCACGATCGGCGCCTGCTGCGCGAGCGCCATCGCGATCCATGCGCGCTGGCGCTCGCCGCCCGACAGCGCGCCGACGTCGCGGTTCGCGTCGTCGGCGAGGCCGCTCGTCTCGAGCGCCTCGTCGATCGCCAGGTGATCGGCGCGCGACAGCCCGCGCAGGAAGCCGCCGTACGCATAGCGCCCGTAGGCGACGAGCTCGCGCACGGTGAGCCCCGACGGAATCTGGTTGAACTGCGCGAGCATCGTCAGCTCGCGCGCGAGCGCGCGACGGCGAAACGACGCGAGCGGCTGGCCGTTGACTTCGACATGGCCGGCACGCGCGGGCTGCAGGCCCGCGAGCGTGCGCAGCAGCGTACTCTTGCCGCAGCCGTTCGGTCCGCACAGCGCGGTTACGCGGCCGGCCGCGATCGACAGGTCCAGCCCGTCGATCACGACATGGTCGCGATATCCTACCGACAGCCCGCGCGCGGCAAGCGCGGCGGTACTACGCGTCATCAATCCTCCGTTCGGTCGCGCGGGACCGTATAACTCTGCGCCATCGCGACGACGACCTTGCGCGGCCCCTCGAACGGGTCGCGGGCATGCGCGGTCAGCATGTTGTCGAGCATCAGCACGTCGCCCGTGCGCCACGGGAACACGATGCGCTGCTGGTCGAGCACGCCGCGGATCTCCGCGAGCGCGCCGGCTTCGAGCGGTTCGCCGTCGCCGTAATACACGTTGCGCGGCACGTTCTCGAGCCCGACCGCGTCGACGAGCGCTTCCTGCATGTCGTCGTCGAGCGCCGACAGGTGAAACAGGTTCGCCTGGTTGAACCACACACGATCGCCGGTGCGCGGATGGCGCGCGACGGCCTGGCAGCGTTCGCGGGTGCGCAGCAGCAGCTCACCGTCATCGTCGGTGCGCCATGCGCATTCGATGCCGCGCACCGCGCACATCCGTTCGACCTCGGCCGGCTCGTCGGTGCCGAACGACTGCTGCCACGGCAGATCGAGCCCCTGCCCGAAATTGCGCACGTACAGCAGCTCGCGTTTCTCGAAGCGCGCAATCAGCGCCGGATCGAGCGCGCGATAGACGGCGCGGCTGTCCGCGATCGGCGTCGCACCGCCCTTCGGCGCCGCGAGCGCGCAGTGGAACCAGATCCGCAGCGGCCATTCGCGCGTGTACGACTGCTCGTTGTGCAGCGGAATCGCACGATGCGGCGGGTATTCGGTCGACGTGTAGACCGCGCCTTCGACCTGGCTGCGCGGCGTCGATGCGTATTCATAGCCGATCAGCGGATCGCCGAACGACGCCGCGAACTGCTGGAACGCGTCGATCGACGGCACGTGAAAACCCGTGAACAGCACGCCGCCCGCCCGTTCGAGCGTGTCGGCCGCGATTTCGCGCGCCAGCGGCGCAACATCGTCGATCGACATTCCGTCGCTGCCGCGCGGCGACACGACGGTGGGCAGCCCCGGCTCGATACGCAGGTCGTCGAGCGTCGGCAACGAAAGCAGGGTCATGCAACGTCCTCTTCAGGTGGTGCGCCGGAAACGCGGCGCAGCAGGTCACGACGCGCGCGATGCGCGCTCGCCGTCCATCGCGCGGCGCAGGCTCGCGGGGCGCATGTCGGTCCAGACCGTCTCGATGTGCGCGAGGCAGTCGGCTTTCGGGCCGCTCACGCCGATCTCGCGCCAGCCGGCCGGCACGGGCCGGAACGTCGGCCAGATCGAATACTGTTCTTCGTCGTTGATGACGACCGTATAGACGAGGTCGTCGGTGTCGGCGGAAGGCGTCGTGGCTTGCGTCATGATCGGAAATCGCTGAGGCGGTTGAAGGTGGCGAAGCGGCGGTTTCGGCCGCTCCTGTCTGATAGACGATTGGCCGGCGCGGTTTTTTACCGACGCCGTGCGCGGCCGCCCAGAAACACCGGGCACGCGACGCCGCGATGGCACGCGTCGAGGCATTCCGCGCAGTGGCGCTCCGCGTCGCGCACCATGAAATGCACGAGCGTCTGCGACACGTTCAGCGCGCGCGCCGCGGTCTGCAGCGTCTCCTCGCGCAGCCGCACCATCTCGAAGGCCGCGCGGCTGCGCGCCGGCAGGTCGTCGAGCGCCGCCCACACGCGCCGCAGCGTATCGCGCGTCAGCAGCGCGGCTTCCGGCGTCGGCTCGGGCGACGGCACGTCGAAGCCGTCGTCCTCTTCCGTGTGATAGACGTTCTCGAGGCTTTGCCGGCGGCACGCATCGATCGACGCATTGCGCACCATCCGCGTCACGTACGCGACCGGCTGGCGCACCGCATCCTGGTTCGGGAATTCGACGAGCTTCACGAACACGTCGTGCACGACGTCCTCGGCGCGGCTCGCGCAGCCGACGAAGCCGCGCGCGACATTGACGAGCATCGCGCGATGCGAGATCAGCACGTCGAGCAACGCGCCCTGCGCACGGGGTTCCGCGGGACGGCGCGCACGCGGCGGCCGGTCGGGAAAACTGCCGAGGAACGGGTTCGCCGCTGCCGCCGCCGGTCGGTCGAGCACTTCCGCCATCGCCATCGATCTGCTCCGTCAAATTCCGAGATAGCGCAATTTAACGTAAACGCAAATCATTCTCAATCCGATTACGAGATATCCCTTTCGGTTGTCAGGATTTGTCTGAACAATCGGCGAAATCGTTGCTTTGACAGATAGGACGCCAGCCGGCGGTCGCGGCACGTGGCCACTGCCGCGTCCGTGCGGCGTACACGGCTGCCGCTTGCGCCGACACGATCTTTCACGGTTCTGACGAAACGCCTGCGCCTGTCATGTGCGGTAGCTACTTATTACCACGTGAAATTTTGAGGGCTCGTACGATCGACGTGCCGTTTCCCAAGGGAGAACAACATGAAATCCATCGTGTTATCCGCTGTCATGATTGGTGCGCTGTCGAGCGTGATGCTCACCGGATGCGTCGCCTATCCTGGCCCGGCCGAAGTCACGATCGGCTGGCATGGCGATCGTTACTGGGACGGAAATCGCTACTGGGAGCGCCGCGACTGGGAGGCTCAGCATCCCGCCGGGCATGACGACCGCCGCGACGATCGCCGGGACGACCATCGCGACGATCAGCGGCCGCAGTGGTAATGCGCTGCCGCTCCCGTGATCCGCTATTCAACGACAGGACCTCAACATGAAGACGCTACTCAAGACCCTGACCGTCGCGGCGCTCGCCACCGCCGTGCTCGTGCCGGCCATCGCCGAAGCCCATCCGCACCGCGTGTGTCACTTCGACCATCACCATCACAAGATGTGCCGCTGGGTGCGCTGAGCATCGCGCAGCAGATGTGAGAAACGCCGGCTTGCCGGCGTTTTTCGTTTTACCGACGCTGCGGTAACAACTTGCATCGAACGATGCAACGCACGGCCGGTTGGCGTCCGGCATGCATCGCCGCCGAGCGTTTCGTCACCGGGGCATGCGCCCCGGCACGCGTGAGCCGCACCGTGTGCGTCAATAGATGAACAGCCGAATCGTCGCCGTACCGTTGAACGGACCGATCTTGGGTGGGCCGAACGCCTTCAGCACGGCATCGAGCGTCACGCTCTGGTAGTTCACGCTTCCCGGCATCTGGGCGAGCACGAACTGTTCGTTGAATGCAATCGCCTTGCCGTTCCGGTCCTCGATGCCGATGCCGAAATTGCTATTGGGATCCGGTACGAGCAGCCCGTTACGCACCGTCTGCGACGTCTCGAAGTAGCCGTCCACGCGCACCGGCACGTTGCATTGCTTGGTCAGCGCGAGACTGAACGACTTGCGCGGCACCGCGGGCGAAAAGCCGTTGCCCGTCGCCTGCACCTGGCCGAACTTCACGATGCCGGGCTCGGGGGTGACCTTCACGTCGACCATGCAGGGTGTCGGCTTGAGATTCTGCAGACCGCTCAGCTTGTAGCGGAAGCTTCCCTTGCTGTTCAGCCCGCGCTCGCCGTCGAACTGAAACACCGCGTAGATATCCGAGGGCGGCCTCGTCCACGCCCCCCGCTTGCGAATGACCACCTGATACGTAATGCTGATGGGCCATTTCGGACACATCCCGGCATCAACCTGCCGGTCGGTCATCTCGCAGATTTTCACGGAGCGGTGCGTGTCGATGCCGTTCCCCGGCTGGCTGCTGCGTCCGTAATAGTCGGTGCCCTCGAAGCGAATGCCGACTTCGAGCCCCCACGCGGCCGGATTCTGTTTCTCCGGGTTTGCATAGAAGTAGATCTGTTCGGGGAAATTCTGCAGTCCGCCGATATCCTTGTAGCAATAGCCCGTCGTCGTGCGCGGCGGCGACACCCAGATCACGTAACCATCCGGCGCGTCGGTCGGATACGACGCGACATTGCCGATCGCCTCCGTCAGCGACAGGCCGCCGTTGTCCGCAATACACTTCAGCGCCCACGCAGGCTGCGCAACCGCGACGAACAGCGCGAGCACACACCACCTGACCCAGGCCGGCATTCGCGAAGCGATGCCGTTTCGTCGAACGCCGCTCATTTCTTCACGCTCTTGCAGGCACCGGCCTCGCACGCATACTCGACCGCCACCTGGCCGCCGTAGTCGTCCACGTGCGTGACGAACAGCGTCGCCGGCGTCGCGGCCTTGAACGGCACGTTGGCCGTGCTCATCGGGCTCACCATCACCGGGTCCAGCGGCACATGCGTCTTCTGCGCACCCGAAGCCACGTCGACGATCGTGATGTGATACGGCGTCGGATTGTCGAACACGAGCGTGTGTGCGGCCGAATCGACGCGCAACGTCATCGGCAGCGTCCAGTCCTCGTCGCGCGTCGGCTGCACGGCCTTCGGCCGGTAGAACAGCTTCATCTGCGTATGCAGCGCGATCTGCAGTGTGTTCGGCGTATCCGTCTTCGGCGGCACTTCGCGGATGTTCAGGTAGAACACCGATTCGCGATCGGCCGGCAGCTCGGTGCCCGGCAGCTTCGCGATCCGCAGCACGTTGCGCTCGTTCGCCTCGACGCGCTGCAGCGGCGGCACGACCATCAGCGGCGACGTGATCTTGTTGCCCTTCGCGTCCTCGAGCCACGACTGCACGAGATACGGATACGTCGTGCTCTTGTTGGTGATCGTGACGACCGCGGCCTGTTCGCCTTCGTTGAAGATCACGCGCGTGCGATCGGGCACGATCGCCGCCTGCGCGGTGCCCGCGAACAGCGCGCCGGCCGTCGCGAGCACGCACCATGCGCGCCGCGGAATGGAAAGGGAAAAGGAATTTTTCATCGCTGGATCCGTGAATTCATCGTTCGACCCGCGCAGCCGCTGCATGCGACTCGCCGGGCGTCTGGCACGTCACCGGAATCGGCGTGCCTTCGAGTTGGAGCTGGTTCGGCAGCGTGTCGATCGTGCAGAGCGTGCGTTCGCCCGCGCGCACCGCCAGCGTGGATTTCGGCTGAACCTGGGTCAGGAACGCCGCTCCGCTCTCGCCGACGATGCCGAGCTCCCTGCCGTTCGCCGCGTCCTGCACCGACGCACCGAACGGCAGCGGCTTGCCTGCCGGGTCGGTCATCGTCAGGTACAGGTTGCTGCCACGCGCGGCGGAAAATTTCACGAAGCCGATCGCGCCATCGGTCAGCACCATGCGCTGGATCGGATTCGACACCTGCACTTCGAGCGGCAGCTTCTCGACGTTGACGGTCGCGTCATAGACGTTGTACGGCGAGATGCCGTCGAGCACCGCGTAGCCGCGCGAATCGGTATGCGAGAGCGTGCCGGACAGCGGCACATCGGGCACGCCGTCGGTCGACACCAGCAGGCGCGTGTCGCCTGAATTGCCATTCGCATGCGCCGACACACCGTATTGCGTCGCGACGAACGAGCCGTCGACTTCGAGCGACGCGGCCGCATACGCATTGGCCAGCGTCGACGCCTGGGCGGTCAGCTGATACGCGGACGAGCGCTGGCGGTAGCTCGCGTTCGCCGACGCGCGCCCGTCGGTCGCGCCCGCGTTGATCTGATAGGTACGGCCATTCGGATCGTCGTAGATGTAGCCCGCGTTCACGCTCGTGCTGCCGCTGCCCGTCGTCAGGTTCGACGTGACGGTGTGACGGCCGCCGATCGGCAACGTCGCGGTGACCGAGACCTGGTTGCCACTTGCACCGGCGCTCTGTGTACGGAAGGCCGACACGCTCACGTTCAGGTTGCGCAGCGTGCCGATCGAGAACGCCCGGGTGAGCGTGAGGCCGACGCGCTGCTCGTTCGCACGTTCCCAGTAGGTCGTCTGGTCGTACGAGAAATAGGTCGACGTGTCGCCGAAACGCTTCGACAGCGTCGCCGAGTAGCGCTGCTTGCTGTTGGCGAGGCCGTACGCGGTCGGGTCGCCCGAGAACTGCGCGAAGTTCGTGTATTCGCGCTCGGAGAAGCGATAGCCGAAGAAACGCACGTCGGCATCGAGCCCGTCGAAGTGCTTCGAATAGTTGATGCGGTACGAGTTGCCGTTGCGGGTCGCGCCATTCCACCACAGCTTCGCCCGTGCATGCGTGACGTCGGCCGACAGCGCGCCGAACGCGCCGAAATCGCGGCCCACGCCGAGCGCGATCGACGTGTAGCCCGACGCGGCGATGAAGCCGCCATACGCCGTGACGTCGAACGGCAGGCCGTAGGCGATTTCACCGAAACCGAAGAATGGCGTGATGCCGGCGCCGCCGAACAGCCGCGGCTTGCCGACGGCGGCCTTGTAGCGCAACTGCCCGGCACGCGCGAGGAACGGCACGGCGGCCGTCGTCACCTGGAAGCGCTGCACGCTGCCGTCCTCTTCCTCGACCGCGACATCGAGTGTGCCCTGCACGCTCGTATTGATGTTCTGCAACGCGAAGGCGCCTGGCGACACGCGCGTCACGTACAACACGCGACCTGCCTGCGATACGGTCACGGTCGCGTTGGTGCGCGCAACGCCCGAGATGAGCGGCGCATAGCCGCGCAGCGAAGGCGGCAGCATGCGGTCGTCGCTGCGGATCGACGCGCCCGTCAACGCGAACGTGTCGAAAATGTCGGAAGTCAGGTAGTCGTCGCCGAACGTCACCGTCGACTGGATCGACGGCAACGCACGAAATGCATAGAGCCGGCTGAAGCGGAACGTGCGGTCCGCATAGGCCGTATTGCCCACGTTCGATTGCGCCTGGTAGTCGCCGCGAAAGCGCCATGCATCCCAGTTCGCGCCAACCGTCCCGTAGGCCTGGATCGAATTCGTCTGGCTGCCGCCCGCACCGAAGTTGCGGTTCGTGTTCGCGATCACGCGATAGTCGAGCATCGCGCCTGGAATCCCTTCGGACCAGCGCGACGGCGGCAGGTAGGTCGAGTCGGTGAACTCGAGCGCAGCCTGCGGAATCGTGATCTTGAGCCGACCGTCGCTTTTCAGGTAACGCACGGTCGCCCCCTCGATCGCGCCGAGATCGACGCAACGTCCGCCCTGGAAGCGCGGCAGGTCCTTCGCGAGCGACGGCTTCAACCCGAACTGCGCGACGAGCTCCGGTGGCAGGCACGGTTTGCCCGCCCCCGACGTGTCGACGGCGATGAACTCGATCGCCTGCAACCCGTAGAACAGGTCGTTGACCCGTACGTCGAGCATGTACTCGCCGGGCAGCGTGAAGTCCGCCTGCGAGAACTGCGACAGGTCGACGTTGTTCGAACCGTCGATGTTCAGGAACGACGAATTGAATTCCGTCGCATGGCTCTGGCTGCCGACAACCAGCACGGAGACGCAAAGGAAGGAATGTCTGATTCGCACGCGGCGCTACCGGAAGTCCAGGGAGAGGGAAAAGGAGAAAAAACGAACGAGGAAGGGTGTGTGCACCCTTCCCCGGTACAGCGGCTTACTGGTAGCGAACCGTGAAGTTCGCCACGCCGTCGGCGGTACCCGGCGTCACGCCGGCTGCGGTCGCTTCGTACATTGCCGCGAAGCGTGCGATGTTCGTGCCGTTCTGCAGCACGGTCGGTGCCTTCTGCTCGGCGCCGTTGTCGAGGTATTCGCCCGACGCTGCCTGCAGGCGGATGCCGACGTTGGTTGCCGACCCGATCGTCGCGAGCAGCTTCGGCTGGCCTGCGCTCGACGTGCCCGTGAACGTGAAGTACGCGTTCTGCGCGATGCTCGTGTCGCAGTCGGTCAGCTTGATGTCGAAGTTGGTCGGCGTGGACTTGTCGCCAGCCTGCTTGAACACGTTGGTCGGCACCTTGCCGAGGTTCACGGTCTGGTTGACCGAACCCGAATCGATGCCGCATGCGCCCGCGACGATCTCGCCCGTGAAGTTGATCGTGCCGGTGCCCGCTGCGAAGGCCGAGGTCGACAGGGCCGCGAGTGCGACAGCGGTCAGGATGGATTTTTTCATGACGTTTCCCGTAAGGACTGCAAATGGAGTAGATGACGTGGCGGATACAAACGGCAGCGCATGGTGGCTTCCGTCCGACACGAGGCGGCATTATCGAGATAATCGTGAAAGTTTTCTGTAAATCATTGTCAAATGCTTCTGACAATGTCCGATTTAGCCCTCTAAATCCGAACTATTTCCTGTCTATTTTCAATCCATAAATTTTTATCCGCAGTCCTTTTTTATTTTTTGGAAGCAATTGAAGATTAAAGAGAATTTCCATCGGCAGCCGATGCCACCCCGCTACTCCTTGCCAGCATTGGCTTCGGCAAAATCATCCGCGAAAAGGACAAAACATTGTCCAATGCCGCCATCGTTGCCGGACGACAACGTCAATATCAAATCATTTTCAACAAACAGGAAATTAACCGGCGATTCAATCAATTCAATTCTTTCGCGCAAACGATTGCGACATCAGTACAAACGTTTTACTGCGACACTTTGCCGCCCTCATTATTTCCAATATATAGTTAATTCGATCGTCAATTCCAGATCGTAAATCGCCCGCATGAGTGGCCGCCGGAACCCGACATCGGGACCGCATCGCATGAGAGAAAGAAGGAAAAACAACCCGCACACGTTTGCGCGGATTGGCGACCCGGGCGACCGCAAGACGAGGGTCGTTCCGAAACGCGCATGTGCGCGTGGCGACAGGATGAAAAAGCGTCCTGGCCGGCCTGTCAGTGGGGAAAGATGTCGCTGGAACAGCGGGATGGATCGAAGGAAGCGGCGGCGGCACGTCGAAGCGTACCGCCACCGTCATGCCGCCCGACGCGCGGCTGCGTCAGGCGACGGGCATTACGCGGAAGCCGCGGCTTCCGCAGACGCCGGCGACCAGCCGCCGCCGAGCGCACGGTACAGCGTGATCGCATTCGCAAGCCTGAGCTGCTTGAGCCGGATCAGCTCCTGCCCCGACTCGTACGTGCTGCGCTGTGCGTCGAGCAGTTCGAGATACGTCGCGACACCGCCCGCGTAGCGACGCTCGGCGAGCTTCAGCCGCGCGCCGTCGGCCGTATACACGTCCTGCTGTGCGGCAAGTTGACGATCGATCCAGTCGCGCGCGGTGAATGCATCGGCCACTTCGCGGAACGCGGTCTGCACCGTCTTCTCGTAATCGGCGACCGCGATGTGCTTGCGCGCATTCGCGACGTCGAGATTCGCGCGATTGCGGCCGCCCGCGAAGATCGGCAGCGTGAGGCGCGGCGCGAACGTCCACACGCTCGTGCCGCCGGTGAACAGGCTCGAGAACGCATCGCTGACCGAACCGTAGTCGCTCGTCAGCGTGATGCGCGGGAAGAACGCCGCGCGCGCGGCGCCGATCTGCGCGTTGGCGGCCTTGAGCCGTGCTTCCGCCTGCCGGATGTCCGGCCGCCGTTCGAGCAGCGTACTCGGTGCGCCGGGCGCCACCGGAGCGATCGACAGCGTGTCGAGCGCGGTCATGTCGTCGGGCACGTTGCGCGCGAAGTCGCCCGCGAGCAACTGCAGCGCCCGCACCGACTGCGCATGCTCGCGCTCCAGCGCGGCTCGCTGGCGGAACTGTGGTCGGTCGTTGGGGTGAGGCGCGGGAAGAAAGCCGGGCGGGGGGCGCCGATGTGCGCGTTGGCGGCCGTGGGCCGTGCTTCAGCCGGGCGGATGTCCGGCGGCCGTTCGAGCAGCGTACTGGGTGCGCCGGGCGCCACCGGAGCGATAGACAGCGTGTCGAGCGCGGTCATGTCGTCGGGCACGTTGCGCGCGAAGTCGCCCGCGAGCAACTGCAGCGCCCGAACCGACTGCGCATGCTCGCGCTCCAGCGCGGCCTGCGACGCGCGCGCGGAGGCCACCAGCATCTCGGCCGAGCGCAGCTCGATCGCGTCGCTCGTGCCGGCCGCATAACGGCGCTGCGTGAGCGCGGCCATGCGTTGGCGAGCATCCAGCGTGCGCTGCGCCAGCGCGAGCTGCTCGTGCAGCGAGCGCTCCGATACATAGGCGCCCGCCACGTCGGCGATCACACCGATGCGAACCGTGCGTTGCGCGTTCGCCGTCGCGAAATATTCAGCGAGCGCCGCGTCGGACAGGCTGCGCACGCGGCCGAACAGGTCGAGCTCGTACGCGCTGATGCCGACGCCCGCACGATACAGCCCGCTGATCGCGCTTTCGCGCACGACCGGGTCGTACTGGCGCGCACGGTCATAGCCCAGATTCGCATCGACCGACGGCATCAGGTCCGCGCGCTGCACGCCGTACAGCGCGCGCGCTTCCTCGAGGCGGCCGGCCGCGACCCGCAGGTCGCGGTTGTTCGCGAGCGCCGCATCGATCCACGCCTGCAGCGCGGCATCGGTAAAGTAGGTGCGCCAGTCGTCGAGCAGCGCGGCGTCGGTGGGCGACACCTCCGCCGCCGGTGCGGCACTGCCGTCGACCGGCGCATAGGTCGCCGGCACCGGCGCCG
>NZ_JAAGPG010000278.1:0-11241 GCF_017104665.1 Burkholderia sp. Se-20378
CCCAACTCGCGAATAGTTGCCGCCGCGCTCCTACCGTACTTGATGTAGAGCCGAACCGCTCGAACCCGGTCTTCGTACGAATACATGAACTACCTCCAAGGTAGTCCAAGATTTTGTCCGCAACCCCTTTTGGCTACATAGAAATGTCCGCTTTCGGGCCGCGTAAGCTGTCCGGCCGCCGGTTGTCCGGCGCCGGAGGCTGCGATGGCTGCAACGGAACGGATCACGATGACGATGCGCGAGCTGGAACGATTCAAGGTCATCCAGGACGTAGCCGACGGCAAGCTCAAGCCATGGCGTGCGGCAGAACGGCTGGAGTTGACGACGCGGCAGGTTCGCCGGCTGGTTGCCCGGCTACGTGAGCACGGCCCGGCGGGACTGGTGTCGGGACACCGAGCGAAGCCCGGCAACCGCCGTCTCGACCCGGGAGCTGCTGACCGGGCGTTGTCGATCATCCGCGATCGCTATGCCGATTTCGGGCCGACACTGGCCTGCGAGAAGCTCTGGGAATGTCACGGCATTCGGCTGGCCAAGGAAACGGTCAGGAAGCTGATGACGGAGGCTGGTTTGTGGATTCCGTGCCGACAACGACCGCCGAAGGTCTATCAGCCACGAGCGCGTCGGGCGTGCCTGGGCGAGCTGATCCAGATCGACGGCAGCGATCATCGGTGGTTCGAGGAACGGGCGGCAAACCGCAAAGCCGCCAACCAAACGTCGGTCCGCAAAAGCTGGAGAAACAAACGTGAGTGCCCTGCCCGTTCAGGCGCCGACCTTCGACACTGCGTAACGCTCAAAACGAGGAAAGAGACGCAGCAAACCAACCTTAAAACCGGACATTTTTAAATAGCTGGAAGGTGGACATCTGAATCTGGGTATGACATTAGGGGTCGAGTTCCGTAGGCTCTATCGGGTCGCAGTTGCTCCCGTGAACGACCAGGGCGTGCCGAATCGAATTGGATCTGATCGTCCGGGCGGGGAAGTTCGGTCGAGGCCTTGGAAACCAGCACATCGATGCATCACACAGTCTTGCAGCCACGGCTCATCGTGGACGCTACCCGAGAGCCTACCGCGAGACCGGTAGAAAAGTGTGTGGTTGGGATGTCTGCAGTTAGAGTCCAAGGTTAAAAACTGCTGCTTTGCATGGTGTGCCCGGGCGAACTGCACCGGCGTCAGATAGCCGAGTGAGCTATGAGGCCGCTCGGTGTTGTACTCGATACGCCATTCCTCAATCAGCCGCTTGGCGTGGCGCATTGAGACGAACCGGTGCTCATTCAGACATTCGTCGCGGAATCGCCCGTTGAAGCTCTCGATATAGGCATTCTCCACCGGCTTGCCAGGCCGAATGAACGACAGTGTGACACCGGCTTCGTAGGCCCATGCATCCAGCACCTTAACAGCGAACTTCGGCCCGTTGTCGACCGTGATGGATGCGGGTAAGCCTCGCATCTCCTTGAGCCGCTCAAGCACTTGCTGTATTCGTAAGCCCAGTAGCGAAGTATCAACCTCGATGGCCAGGCACTCGCGCGTGTAGTCGTCGACCACGTTCAGGCATTGAAACCGTAGACCATAGGCCAGCCCGTCAGAAACGAAGTCCATCGACCACCTCTGATTCGGGCCTGTTGGTAACCGCAGCGGCGTGCGCTCGACAGCCCCAATACGCTTGCGTCGCCGCTTGCACACGCTCAGTCCCGCCTTGCTGTACAGGCGCCAGATGCGCTTGTGGTTGGCGAAGCAGCCATCCCGCTGCAACAGCACGTGAATCCGGCGATAGCCGTAACGGCGCTTCTGAGCGGCGATGGCCATCATGCGGCCAGTCAGCGCTTCGTCGTCAACTCGGCGGCGTGATTCGTAGTGGAACAGCGAGCGCGAAATCCCTACCAGCCCGCAGGCACGGGTAACACCCATGGCGCGTTCGGTCATCAAGATTCGGACCGCTTCGCGCTTGGCCTGCGGGCTTGCTACTTTCGAGCCAACAGGTCCTTCAGTGCGGCGTTGTCGAGCATTGATTCGGCCAACAGGCGCTTGAGCTTGTTGTTCTCTTGCTCCAGTTCCTTCAGGCGCTGCGCTTCGGAGACCGTCATCCCGCCGAACTTCGCTTTCCAGTTGTAGTAGGTCGCTTCAGAGATGCCGTACTTGCGGCACAGCTCCGCCGGCTTCAGGCCAGCCTCGGCTTCCTTCAAGATGCCGATGATTTGTTCTTCGGTGAATCGCTTTTTCATTGCCGTTCCTCTCTGGAACGGACTCTACACTGTTACCGTACTAAACGCGGGGAGCAGGTCAACCAGGGCCGCGCCCCAAGGTTCGATCTCAACGGTTTCCACTTTCTCAACGACGATGGTGTGATCCCACCCGTCCCCGAAGTCGTACCGGTAAAGGAGGCGTGAGCCAAGTTTCAGGACCTTCTGTAGTCGAACCTTACGGTCATCGGCGGTCGTGTCCGGATCAGCGAAGTCCAGCACGTCATCGACCTCGAACATGGCATAGGTCATGCCGTCGATCGGGAAGTCGTGCAGGTGACTGTATTCCCAGCCAAAGGCTGCCTGCAGGATAGGGTGCAGTTTACGTAGCGCTCGGTTCCTTCGACCTCGATCCGGCGCCAGATGGGCGGTTCAATGTGTTGGAGCTGTACGTGCAAGGTAAAGCGCTGGAACGATTTCGCCATCTAATCTCCGGGGTAATGGGAAAGCTCGCGGCATAGCGCAACCGTTTCCGGCCTGCCTGTGCGGCGTGTTGCCGTCGAGCATCAAGGTTATTCGTCGTCGAGCTCAAACAGCGAGCGATCGGCGGGCCGCGACAGGTAGTCATCCATCATCGCTCGGAAATCGGCTTCATCCCACTCACCGCGATCGACACGCCACAGTAACGCCTCGCCGGCCAGCATGATCTTTCGCTCTCGATCGGCGCGCGATTGCTTGAGCTGCTGGCGCTGCGCCTTGGCTGCCGTTTTGCGTGCTGCTTTCAGCTCCTGCAGCTTCTCGTCTGTCGCATCGAGACGACGTTTCAACATATTCATTTTGGCACCCTGTTCGAACAAGCGGTTGGCGCGGGAAACCGACGCACCGGCGTGCGCCGGATCGTTACATTCTAGCCGTACTGTCGCGCCCAGGTGCGTATCGCGGCCTCGACAGCGGCTGTCTGCGGCATGTTCGGCAACACTTCCATCGTCCAGCCTCCCAACCGCTTCGGCGCGATATGCGCTGGTTACCAGCTGCCGTCGGCCAAGATCTCGATCACGAACAGCGACGTGTCGACGCTCAGTCACCACGTGTCGACCACGGATGGGGGTAACGGATCGCTTGGTTGGAGCATTGTGTTCCACCGTAACAGGAATAAGGGATTCCAATTCGGAACCGCCGGAAATTTCGTCACTCCAATTCTAGTCCTGCGATGAGTGCGTCCAGGTCGATTTTGTTGCCGCTTTGGAAGGTGTAGTGTCCGTTTAGCAGGATATGCCGCTAGGCGGCCGGCGATATCTGCGCGATCCGCGCCAGCGCCTTGGTGTTGCCACTGGCTTCCCATTTCGTCAGCAGCCGCGACAGAATCGCCGAGTTGTAGAAGATGATCACGTTGGCGATCAGCCGGGCGCACTGGCTGCTGATCTCGATTTCGATGTCGGTGCGACCGGTCAATTCTTTCCTTGCCACCGACCTGGGCGATGCTCGAACGAAGCTGATGGTAGGACTCGAGGCGGTTTTGCGAGCGATGCACGTTTCGCTCGAGTTGCGGATCGCGCAGGTAGCGCAGCGTGTAGATGCTGCGGATGAGCTTGTCGAGCGCGAAGATCGCACGCCGCGTTGGATTTCCCTGCGAGTAGGTGCACAGTTCGCGAATCAACGAACCTTGCGTGATCTCCTTGAGTCCCAGCGCCGCGACGATCTGCTCGATATTCGCCTTCTCGCTGGCAATGAGTTGCCGATCGATTTGTCCGACCGGCTGAATCAAATATTTCTCGTACAGCGCGGGGGCGTCAATGCAATACAGTTCCTGCAACTGATCGTCGAGGTTAGTAAAGCGTGACTCGAAGCGCAACCCGAACCAGTAGAGGATCGCAAAGTTGGCCTTGTTGATGCTGTGCATGTCGCCGGTGATAGCAGTTAGCACGATATCCGATGTGTTACGGTACCAGATATCGAATACGTGATGCGCCTCGTACTCGTGCGCGCCGATCAGGTAGCCGTTCAATGGGACGTGATTGCAAAGGAGCGTATAGACGACGCCTTTGCCGCGGTCGAAATATTTGCGAGAATACTGGGCCTTCACGGTCGGTCGCTCGACGCCGAATTTTCGACCATCGACGGCACCGTACAGCGCACCAAGATCGAACGAATAGTGTGGAAAAATGGGCAGCGCGGCGATAGCGTTGCTGATGCAGTCGTTGGCCGCATGCAGCGTTGCCTGACGCAGATACTGCTGGTAGGTGCTGTCCAGCACGTGGTATAGGATGTCGCTGGTGCGCGCCATAACCTGGTTGCCATGATTCATGGCTTGGGCGATGATCGCCGCCATCAGGCTGTCGGCGTCGGCTACCTTCTTTGCGTAGCGCGGCTGCAATGGCGTCAGTGCCGACAGGAGCTGGCTCTGGCCGTTGATGAAACGGAACACGTCGGCGACATCGCAAAACGGCAGCTGCTCGTAGAAGGCCTGCTCACGTGCCTTCTGATTCTCGGTTTTCGGCTTGCGCCAGATCAGCTTTTGCGTATTCTTGTCGTATTCTAGGTGCGTCAACTTGCCCTGTTTCAGCTCTTGATTGAAGGCGATCCATTGCGCGCGCAACTCGGTTGTCAATACATCGAGTTGGGCATCGATGGGCTGCCGCAAGAACGGGATATCCATCTGCGCCAGCACATCGGCCTTCTCTTCCATCGAAACCAGGTCGTCGGAGACGTGCCGATGTTGCAGACTGTCATCGAGATAGATTTCACCCGACTCGAAGCGTTTGCGGATTTGACTGTACAACCAGAGTTCGTAGCGATCGCCGTGCAAGCCGGTCGGCTGGTCATCGGCACCGAAAATCAACAAGTACGGTCGCAAGTGCTTCGGCAGGGTGGCCACAGGGCATTCGGCGAGCGGCCGTTGCGACAGGCGCTGCTGTTTGGCGAACACACCCTTGATCCATGTCAGCGCGGCAAACCCCGGATTCTCGGGGGATCTGGCAGCGAGATCGAGCTCAACGTACGAGGGACGCAGGTGCCGGCGGATACGTTTGGCCAGACCGGCTACTAATAACCAATAACCAGTATAGCAGGCCGTTGAAATACCTCGGTCTATCCTGCACGATATGTTGTCGGGTGAGCATTTCAGCGTGGACGGCACGCTGATACAAGCTTGGGCCATTCACAAAAGCCTGCGTCGAAAAGACGGTAGCGACGACGATCGTCCGCCGGATAACTGGCACGGCGAAACCCGCAGCAACGAAACACACGAATCAAGGAGCGATGGCGACAAAATGGTCTGACGCGGTCCTTCGAGAGTTCCTCCACGACAGTTCCATGCGGGCCATGGCACTTACCCTAGATTCACGGTATCGTTACGCCGAGAGTCTAAATTCGCTACGCATCTGTAATACGCACAACACTCAACAAGAACATTATTGCAACAACGGTCCGGTACGTTCCGGGTCCGGACGATGAGTTCACATAGCGTAATCGGTTTCTTCTCCTTCCGGAAGGTGTGTTGCCATGAAAGACGCTGTCACGCTGTTGACCAATGGGTCCCAGACACAAGCCAATCTGGCCTCGACGGCCGAGCCGGTCACCTCCTCTTTTCGCCGTATCGACCATATCGCGCTTGCTGTCCACGACCTGGAAGAAGCTATCCATCTGTTTCAGAATGTGTTGGGCTTCGAAGTAAAGCGCCGACTGCACGTCAAGGGGCAGCGCACAGGCATGCTATCGGCGGAAATGGAGTGCAACGGTATCCGTTTTGTGCTCTGCCAGGGCACGGAACCTGCGTCGCAGGTGTCTCAGCTTATCGAGCATTTCGGTGTAGGGGTGGCGCATATCGCGTTGGACGTTGAGGACGTAGACAGTACGGTCGAGACGCTTAAGCGCCGCGGCCTGGTGTTTGACACCCATGTCATCCGAGGTGCAGGGCTTACTCAGGCGTTCTCGACACGCTGCGCTAACACGGGTCTCAGTTTTGAAGTCATTCATCGCGATGGCGAAGACGGTTTTCTTGAATCGAATGTGCAGGCACTATTCGATCAGTTAGAACAAACGGGTAAATATTAAGGCCGCATACTTATTGAATGCACGGCGATTTTCATACACCGTGTGGCCTCCAAAGCACCAACGCAACGTTACTCACGGGACCACCATGCAAGCCGCATTCCAAGCCACCGTAATGAACTTTCTCAACGAGGTGGCGAGTGAGTTTCCGGCAGCGATTTCGTTGGCTGCCGGCCGCCCCGCCGACCGACTTTTTGAGCGACTTGATCATTCAGCATTGCTGCAAGCCCTGATCCGTTACGAGAAGCACGCCTTGCACGGACACACCGGAAAGGCATTGAACGCATGGCTCCTGCAATACGGTCGTACGGCCGGCCTGATTCATGAACTCGTCGCCCATCAAGTGCAAACCGACGAAGGCGTAGCTACCCATGCCGATCGTACGGTGATCACTGCGGGTTGTCAGGAAGCACTGGCACTTTGTCTCCCCGAACTGTGCCCTGATCCGAAGGACGTGGTGCTGGTTTGTAACCCAACGTATATCGGCATCACAGGGGCTGCACATGCGAGCGGCGTGGCGCTTTCAGCATTGCCGGGTGCCGAGTCGGACATCGCCGCACAAATCGAGCGGGCGGTCGCCCAGTTGCATCGCGAAGGACGACAAGCGCGCGCGGTGTATCTGATTCCGGATTTTGACAACCCAACAGGTCGTGTCCTTGATTTATCACAGCGACGCGCCGTCCTCTCGGCCTGCACCCGACATCGCATCGTGGTGTTGGAAGACAATCCCTACGGGATGTTTCGTTACGACGGGGACGTCGTGCCACCGATGGCGGCCTTGGATGAGGTCGGTTGTGTGATCTACCTCTCAACCTACTCCAAAACCATTAGTCCGGCGCTACGCGTCGGTGCCCTGACCTTACCCGATACACTCTTTGGTGATCGCGCCGCACGGCAGGCCTTATTTCAGGCCTTGGTACAGCGCAAGAGTTTCATCACCGTCAATACCAGCCAGATCTGCCAAGCCATCATCGGGGGTCTCTTACTTGAGCAAGAAGGTAGTCTTCGAGGGTGGATTCAACCTACCTTGGAAGCCTATCGCGTCAACCGAGACACCATGCTCGCTCAACTTCAGACCACCTTTGTGCCGTGGCCCGATTCCATCAGGTGGAATCGCCCAGACGGCGGCTTCTTTCTCACCGTCGATCTGCCCTTCCGTTTTGACGCCCAGGCCGTCACCGCATGTGCCACTGAATGCCACGTGATCGTGATGCCGATGGCGTTCTTTGCTTTCGATAATTCGCACGATCAACGGATTCGACTGGCGTTTAGTGCCGTCGACCCATCGCAGATCCGCACCGGCATCGCGGCGTTGGGACGGTTTATCGAACGCAAGATGACCCAAGCACAGAGCCGATCGGGCACCCCTATCCCTCTCGCCGGATAAGTTACATGCTGCTACGCCGCTATCTGCGCACCTATCGTGTAGCCTTGTCGGCGACAGTCCTATTGTCGGCAGCCAGCGCAGGCACGACGGTCGCTATCCTGGCCCAAATCAATGATCTAGCAGCCCATACGTTCGTTGGTCCTGCGCTAGGTCCACTGTTTTACGGTATCGGATGGTTGATCGCGCTGCTGGCGTCCAGTGCGGCATCGCAGTACCTGTCGGCGCGCTTAGGTGCTCATCTGGTCTCGCAATTGCGCACCGAGTTGTCGCAGCAACTCATCAGGATGAGCTACGAGAAGCTGATACACCGAAAACATCTTGTCTTCGGTGCGTTTATCGAGGATATCGGGCAAATTGCGCCTTTGGTCTTGATCGTACCACTGATTGCTTATAACGCCTTGCTGGCGATCGCAGGTATCGCTTATCTGCTTATTCTTTCGATTCCTCTATTCGGGGTCCTGATCGCTGGCCTGAGCGTCCCGCTCACCCTCTCATGGCTACTGATATGGATGACCCGCAGCCAATTCGATGTCTTGCGCCGTTCGGAAGAAAAGGTTTTCGAACACCTTCGTGCGATTAGTGAGGGCAAGAAGGAGATGAGCTTGAATCCGATGCGGGCCGCGCATTTTACGCAGGCGCTTCTCCAGCCCGCGATTACCCGTGCACAACGACAGATGACTCGTGTGCATCTGACCATGGGGCTGAATCAGGCCTGGTCATCGGTGATGGTGTATGTCTCGATCTTTGCGGTGGTTTACTTGGGCCATGGACTTCTGGCCTTGCCCTTAAGCACCGTCGTACCCTTTGTGGTCGGCAGCTTCTTTCTGGTCGGCCCGCTTATGTTCTTGCTTCAGGTCGGTCAACAAGCGGGAACTGGCCTCGCGAGTCTGCGTCATCTCGAATACCTCGGTCTGGATCTACAGTCATGTCTTCCCCCTTCTGCCACGCCGGCTTCCCACGCCTCCGCTATGCCACTCGATTGGCGACATATCCGTGCCGAAGCCATCTGTTACCGCTTTCCGTCAGACAGTGAGGAGATCAGTTCAGGTATTGGTCCTATCAGTCTGGATGTCCGGCGGGGTGAATCCATTTTCATCGTAGGCGGTAATGGCGGCGGCAAATCGACGCTCTTGCTCCTGTTATGTGGGTTACTGCGGCCAAGTTCCGGCCAGTTGCTCATCGATGGACACGCGGTTCACGATGACGTGCATCTCTATCAGCGTCTTTTTTCGGGTGTCTTTAGCGATTTCTTTCTGTTCTCGCATGTGCTCAACGCCGAGGGTACCTGTCTGCCTGACGAGCGGATTACCGAGTATTTGCAACAGCTAGAACTTAAGGCACAAGTTCACGCCCGTGACGGTGAACTATCCCGTTTGACGCTCTCGACCGGACAACGTAAGCGTCTGGCCTTGCTACACTGCTTCGCTGAGGATCGTGACATCGTCTTCTTCGACGAATGGGCGGCCGATCAGGATCCCACCTTTCGTGAGCACTTCTACCAAGTCCTTTTGCCTGAGCTCAAAGCCAAAGGAAAGACCTTATTTGTCATCAGCCATGACGATCGCTATTTTCATCTTGCCGATCGCCTCATCAAGCTCGAGAGCGGGCTCGTCGTCGCTGATACACGTGCGCCCCTTGATCGTCACATCGCTCCTTCGTTCGCGCCTTAATCCGCGGTCCGTTCAATGCCTCCGATTTCTATTCAGCCATGACGCATCCCCAAGATGAAGTACAGCGCGCTTCACCCGATTCACGCGACATGGCCGGCAGCAATCCGCTGGCCACACCACCGGGTGCACCCGATACCTTACTACCCCGATCGATGACCTCGACCATGACGGGTATGATCGTAGGAAGCACAACGTTGGCTATACGTTGTGCCCAGCAACTTCGTGAAGCAGGCGTCACTTTGTGTGCCGTGCTCGCCTTCGATACGGTGCTGGAGCGCTGGGCGGCTCAGGAAGGTATCCTCCTTCTGCCTTCACTCGAAGCGGTGAGTACGTTTCTAGGAGAAGAAGACGTCGATTGGCTCTTTTCCATTGTCAATCCGTCGATTCTTCCCTCCTATCTGCTTGATCAGGTGCGCCGCGGCACCTTCAACTACCACGATGCTCCTCTACCGCGTTATGCCGGCACCCACGCCACCTCGTGGGCACTACTGGCGGGCGAAACCGACTACGCCATCACCTGGCACCGTATGGCCAGTACGGTCGACGCCGGTGAGCTTGTTGTGCAGCAGCCGGTGGCCATTGCCCCGAGCGACACAGCACTGTCTCTCAATCTGAAGTGCTATCAAGCAGCCAGTGAGGGGTTTGCTCAGCTATTAAATGGTTTGATCCACGGCGCCCTGGACACACGGCCGCAGGACACCACGCAGCGGAGCTTTTTCCCACGCCATCGTCGACCCGAAGCGGCAGGCTGCCTATCATGGCACTGCACGGCGCAAGGCCTCTCGAGGGTGGTACGGGCTTTGGATTTGGGACGTTATCATCCCAATCCCCTGGGCCGCGCAAAGATACTACTGCCTCAGAGCGTCGTCTTAATCGAACAATTGGAGGTCTTGGATCAACCTTCGGAACAACGTCCCGGCACCCTCCTTGAAGTCGCACCCAACTACTGGCGTATCGCGACCGCCGACAACGACGTCATCGTTCAAGGCTTGAGCGATCTTACAGGCCATCTGCGAGATGCGGTGGAACTCGCTTCGCAAAACGATCTTAATGAGGGCGATCAACTCCCTTCGTTGCATGATGGTCAAGCACTGGCTTTGAGGCAGGCATATGAAGCGATTGGACCGCACGAGACCTTCTGGGCTGAACGCTTAAGCCGTTTTCACTCGCGACCGTTTCCCTTCGAATCAGCAGGCCATGCAGGCACGACTAATGCACCACAGTGGCGTACAAGTGCGTGGTGGGCCTCAGTGGCGTTGGCTGCCGTTCCAGCGCAAGAACGCGTCGATCATCTGCTCACTGCGTGGGGGATTTATCTGGCGCGCCTCACGGGCGAAGCAGGAGGTCAGCTTGGTTGGCACCCCATTGCGGGGCGATCTCAGGCGCGTTGGTTGGCAACTTTTTTCGCCTCAATTGTGCCAATGGAACTGGATATCGATCTGGATCGTCCATTCCACGAAGTGCTAGCAGTGGTGGCAGCGGAACGCATCACACTGGAGCGTCAAGACACCTTTTCGCGTGATCTCATCGCCCGTCAGCCGATATTGCAGTCGATTAAGGCCCTGCACTCGGAATATCCTTGGCATATAGCAATCGCGCTAGTGTCCGATGACATATCGGAGGACGAGGCCGCTTCGGACATTGCACTAGGCGGGTTACTCACCTTGCAGGTGAGCACTTGTGATGGTCGTTATCGATGGATCTACGATGTCTCGCGATTGGACGAGGCTCAGATGCATCGCACAGCGCAACACCTCGAATCCCTGTTGCACGCGGCCATGTCGCCACGGGCCGCAGAAATTCCCGTAAGGCAATTGAATCTTCTGCCCCCCGACGAACGCACATTGCTGCTGGACACCTGGAACCGGACCGAGGCCCCGTATCCCGCCGACCGGTGCATCCATCAGTTGTTCGAGGACCAGGTCCGGCGCGCTCCGGAGGCCACCGCGCTGGTCTT
>NZ_JAAGPG010000279.1:0-10570 GCF_017104665.1 Burkholderia sp. Se-20378
TACGATCGTGCCGTCTCGCGAGCGCGCGCTTGCGCGGCGCACGACGAGCCCGGCCGCGTCGAACTGCACCGGCGGCCGGTCGAGCAGCACGCGGCGCGACGGCGCATCGTCCGCGCGATCGGCAAGATCGGCCAGCCAGCATTCGGGCGGATCGAGATAGGTGTCGACGTCCACGTAAATCTCGTCGTTCAGCGTCGCTTCGACAGGCTCGACGTCGATCTGCGCGTCGCCCGGCCCCGGCCACTCGAACGGCCGGGCATCCCACGTCCACGTGCCGTCGTCGGCCTGGCTCGGCTGCCACAGCATCGTGCGGTTGTGCACGTCGTCGAGCCAGCTCGCGATCAGCGTCGTGCGCGTATGGGTCCACGTGCACGCGGACGTCGACGGTTGCGGCGCGAACAGCGTCGTGAGTTCGCGCGACCCGGCGAGAAACGCCTGCTCGCGAATCGCGAGCAGCGAACCACCCGCATGGCGCACGCCGTCGCAATCCCAGTCGAGGCGCGGCTCCAGCATGAGCCAGCCTTCCCAGAACCCGACCTCGACATGGGTCGGCACGTCGTAGCGCGCCCACTCGCCCGTGTCGGTCAGCCGGTACGCATGTGCGTCGAAGAAATCGACGCTGCGCCACGCGACGTGGCGGTTGTCGATCGGATCGAACCCCGCACCCGCACTGATGTCGTCGGGTTCGCCGCTGAAGACGACGGGCGCATCGGCGAGCGCCGTGCCGCGCACCCAGCGCCGCGCTTCATACGGATAGCCGGCCGCGGTTGCATGCGCCTCGCCGCGATCCCAGCTCACGTAGACGGTATCGCGGTCGATCCAGCCAACCGTGTGATGCCCCGGCTCGTCGATCGTGAAGCCGCCGTCGACGAAACGGCGTTCGACGAGATCGAATTCGCGCACGACGACCGCGTCGGCGCCGCCCGGCGACAGCGACAGCAACGCGCGATCGCCGTCCGGATACAGGATCGAGTCCTGCTCGAACACCCACGACTCGCCCTCCTCCGCGCCGAGCGCGTCGACGTCGAGCAGCGTTTCCCACGCCGGTTTGCCCGCGCGCCAGTCGTCCCAGCGCGTGCGGCGCCACAGCCCCTTCGGATGGAGATCGTCCTGCCACAGGTCGTAGGCCCAGTCGCTCCAGCGGGTCGGAATCACCGGGCGTTCGCGCGGCAGGTACGCCTTGGCGAGGCGCGCTGTCAGCGCGCGATAGGCGTCGTCGTCACGCAGCGCGGCGCGCGTGCGCGCATTCTGCTCGTCGACCCACGTGCGGGCGCGCTTGCTGTCGAGCGATTCGAGGAAACGGAACGGGTCGGCCCCGGCGGGCCAGCGGAAGGAATCGGACATTGCGGATCGGCGGAATGGCAAACAGCGTGCAAACCGCGATTATGTCCGATTGCGGCATGCGCGATGCCCGCGCATGCCGCAAATCGTGCTCAGGGCTCCAGATGGAGTTCCTGGATCTTGCGCGTGATCGTGTTGCGGCCGATGCCGAGCCGCTCCGCGGCTTCGACCTTGCGGCCGCGCGTGAAGTCGAGCGCCTCGCGGATCACGGCCGCCTCGAAGCGGCGTGCGAGTTCGTCCATCACGTCGGCCGAGTTCTCGCGCAACAGCCGTGCGACTTCGGTACGCAAGCCATGCTCCCAGACCGGATAGCCAGCCGGCGCGCCGCCGTTCGGCGCGGCCGCGACGGGCGCGGACACCGCCGGCGCCGCACCGATCGCCGGTTGCCCGAGCGCCGTATCGCCACCGCTGACGTGCGCATCCACACCGTCGCCCGTCGCGACCACCGGCGCGCCGGCCGGCACGAGGTCGGGCGGCAGGTCCTTGATCTCGACCGTCTGCGCGGGCGCCATCACGGTCAGCCAGTTCGCAAGGTTCTCGAGCTGGCGCACGTTGCCGGGAAACGCCAGCGACGTGAGGTACACCAGCGCTTCGTCGGACACGCGCTTCGGCTCGACGCCGAGATCGCGCGCGCTCTTCTGCAGGAAGTGGCGCGTGAGCAGCGCGATGTCCTCGCTGCGTTCGCGCAGCGGCGGCAGGCGCAGCCGGATCACGTTGAGCCGGTGGTAAAGGTCTTCGCGGAACAGCCCCTGCCGCACGCGCGATTCGAGATTCTGGTGCGTCGCGGCGATCACGCGAACATTCGCGCGCAGCGGGTTGTGGCCGCCGACCCGATAGAACTGCCCGTCCGACAGCACGCGCAACAGGCGCGTCTGCAGGTCGAACGGCATATCGCCGATTTCGTCGAGGAACAGCGTGCCGTTCTCGGCCTGCTCGAAGCGGCCCTGCCGCGTCGTCTGCGCACCGGTGAACGCGCCGCGCTCATGGCCGAACAGCTCGGATTCGAGCAGGTCCTTCGGAATCGCCGCGGTGTTCAGCGCGATGAACGGCCCGTTCGCACGCGGGCTGTGACGGTGCAGCGCACGCGCGACGAGCTCCTTGCCGGTGCCCGATTCGCCGGTGATCAGCACGGTCGCGGCCGAGTGCGACAGGCGGCCGATCGCGCGGAACATGTCCTGCATCGCGGGCGCCTGGCCGAGCATCTCGGGCGCCTCGGCCACGCGCTCGTCCTGCGGCGCGCCGCCGCGCAGGCTTTCCTCGACCGCGCGGCGGATCAGCTCGACCGCCTTGTCGACGTCGAACGGCTTCGCGAGATATTCGAACGCGCCGCCCTGGAACGCCGCGACGGCGCTGTCGAGATCGGAGAACGCCGTCATGATGATGACGGGCAGGCCCGGCAGGCGCTCGTGCATCGCCTGCAGCAACTCGAGGCCCGAGCCGCCCGGCATCCGGATGTCGGATACGAGCACCTGCGGGGTCTCGTGGTCGAGCGCGGCCAGCGCGTCACGCACGTTCGCGAAGCTCTTCGTCGCGAAGCTGTCCCGGGCGAGCGCCTTTTCGAGCACCCAGCGGATCGATTGGTCGTCGTCTACTATCCAGATCGGCTTCATAGGTCGGTCAGATATTGGTGAATCTGGTGAATCGCCATGCCGCCGCTCAATGGTCGAGCGGCAGCAGGATCTGAAATTCGGTACGTCCAGGCCGGCTTTCGACCTCGATCATCCCGTCATGCTGCTGCACGAACGTCTGCGCTAGCGTGAGGCCGAGGCCGCTGCCGTCGTCGCGCCCGGACACGAGCGGGTAGAAGATCCGGTCGCGGATTTCCTCCGGAATGCCGGGCCCGTTGTCGATCACGTGCAAGTCCAGTGCCAGCCGGTACAGGCGCTTCGCGATCGTCACCTTGCGCGCGATGCGCGTGCGCAACTCGATCTTCGCGTCGCCCTGCGCGATCCGTTCGCGCAGCGCCTGCGCGGCGTTGCGCACGATGTTGAGCAGCGCCTGGATCAGTTGCTCCTTGTCGCCCCGCAGGTCCGGCACGCTCACGTCGTAGTCGCGCTCGATCGTGAGCCCGCGCGGGAATTCCGCGAGCATCACCGCGCGCACGCGTTCGCACACTTCATGAATGTTCACGTCGCCGACGATGTGCGGATGCCGGTGCGGCTCCAGCAACCGGTCGACGAGCGTCTGCAGGCGGTCGGACTCCTTGATGATCACCTGCGTGTATTCGCGCAACTCGCCGCGCTCGCGCTCGCCAAGCTCGAATTCGAGCAGCTGCGCGGCGCCGCGAATGCCGCCGAGCGGGTTCTTGATCTCGTGCGCGAGGTTGCGGATCAGCTGCTTGTTGACCGCAGTCAGGTCGTGGATGCGCTCCTCGCGATCGGTGCGCGACTGCCGCTCGTTCTCGAACAGCTCGACGAGCACGAAATCGGGCGAGGTCTCGAGAAAGCCGACAATCGCATGCACGTGCAGCGGTTCGCGGCCGGGCCGGTCGAGCACGGTATCGAGGTGCGTCGCGTGAAAGCGTTCCTCGCCGATCGCGGTGATCGTCGATGCCAGCTCGTTCGCATTCGGAAAAATCTCGCCCCACGGCCGCTGCGCGAGCTGCCGGCGCGAGATGTCGAGCATCGCCTCGGCGGACGGGTTCGCGAACGCGATCCGCAGCGTCTTGCGGTCGAGCACGATCACGACCGTCGGCAGCGCTTCCAGCCCCGCCAGCAGGCCCGAGCGTGCGAGCCGCTCGTCGTCCGTCAGTCGCTCGGGCTGCCCCGTTTTCGCCTTGATCAGATTCTTCAGAACCATCTGCGTGCTTGTCGCGCCTCTACGGGCCAGAAATGGAAATCACCGGAACAAAAAAGGGACGGCTGGACGCCGCCCCTTTCAGACTCCGCCGTTCCCGCCGCAGGCCGCGCGACGGGAACGAACCGGCATGACGGCGCTGATTCGAAGCGCCATCGCCGATTAGAGCGAGTAGTACATCTCGAACTCGATCGGGTGCGTCGTCATGCGGAACTTCGCCAGCTCCTGCTCCTTCAGCGCAAGGTACGCGTCCAGCATGCCGTCCGTGAACACGCCACCGCGCGTCAGGAACTCGCGATCCTTGTCGAGTGCTTCGAGTGCCTGATCGAGGCCCGCGCACACGGTCGGGATCTTTGCGTCTTCTTCCGGCGGCAGGTCGTACAGGTTCTTGTCCGCTGCTTCGCCCGGATGGATCTTGTTCTGGATCCCGTCGAGGCCTGCCATCATCAGTGCCGAGAACAACAGGTACGGGTTCGCCATCGGATCCGGGAAGCGCGTTTCGATACGGCGGCCCTTCGGGTTCGACACGTGCGGAATGCGGATCGATGCCGAACGGTTGCGTGCCGAGTAGGCGAGCTTGACCGGTGCTTCGAAGTGCGGGACCAGACGCTTGTACGAGTTCGTCGTCGGGTTCGTGATCGCGTTCAGCGCGCGAGCGTGCTTGATGATGCCGCCGATGTAGAACAGCGCCATTTCCGACAGGCCGGCGTAGCCGTTGCCCGCGAACAGGTTCTGGCCGTCCTTCCAGATCGACTGGTGAACGTGCATGCCCGAACCGTTGTCGCCGACGATCGGCTTCGGCATGAAGGTTGCCGTCTTGCCGTACGAGTGCGCGACGTTATGGATGATGTACTTCGACCATTGCGTCCAGTCGGCGCGCTCGACCAGCGTCGAGAACTTCGTGCCGATTTCGTTCTGGCCCTGGCCCGCCACTTCGTGGTGGTGCACTTCGACCGGGATGCCGAGCTGTTCGAGCAGCAGGCACATTTCCGAACGCATGTCCTGGAACGTGTCGACCGGCGCGACCGGGAAGTAGCCGCCCTTCGTGCCCGGACGGTGGCCCGTGTTGCCGCCTTCGAATTCCTTGGCCGACGACCACGGCGCTTCTTCCGAGTTGATCTTCACGAAGCAGCCCGACATGTCCGTGCTCCACTGGACCGAGTCGAAAATGAAGAATTCCGGTTCCGGACCGAAGTAGGCGGTGTCGCCGATGCCCGTGCTCTTCAGGTACGCTTCCGCGCGCTTCGCGAGCGAACGCGGGTCGCGTTCGTAGCCCTTGCCGTCAGCCGGCTCGACCACGTCGCAGGTCAGCACCAGGGTCGACTCTTCATAGAACGGGTCGACGAAGGCGGCGTTCGGGTCCGGCATGAGCAGCATGTCCGACGCCTCGATGCCCTTCCAGCCGGCGATCGACGAGCCGTCGAATGCATGGCCGCTTTCGAACTTGTCTTCGTCAAACGCCGAAACCGGCACCGACACGTGCTGTTCCTTGCCGCGCGTATCCGTGAAGCGGAAATCGACAAACTTGACGTCCTCGTCCTTCACGAGCTGCATGACGTCGGCGACGGTTTTACTCATAACCTCTTCTCCTGATTGAACAATTCCGGCGGACTGGGAACCGCCTCGTTTATCGAGCTGACCGGGGTCTTGCTTTGGCGCAGCGCGCCCCGATTCGACCGAATCCTATAAAGCAGCTTCCGTGCCACCTATGCGCAAGATTGGCGCGAATCGCGCCAGCGCTCGTCGCGACGGGGCTGTGCTGCGCGATTCCGGGGCCCGGCCTCGCACCGCCTGGCAACCGAAAGCACCGCGATGGTGCAATCGTTGGAGCCCGCCGCGCCCACGGAATCATCTTGGTGCATGCGCGCCATTCTGCACTCTTTTGGTGAACGCGTGTGGGGTGCGCGCACCGTACTCCACGCGGACATCCGTGCCGCGACGCCGCGCTAGAATGTTCGTTTGACCGATAGGAGACTCCCTGCCATGAGTACGCTCGACCAGCTTTACGCGAAGGCCGACGAACGCCGCGCACAAGCCGCGCTCAACTACGCCGGGGCGCTGCTGCCGGCCGAGGCCTTCGAACTGCTGCAGCTCGATCCGTCGGCTCGCCTCGTCGACGTGCGCACCCGCGCCGAACTCGACTGGATCGGCCGCCCGCTCGTCGGCGACGGCCAATACCTGCACCTCGAGTGGACGCGCTACCCGGGCGGCGTGCCGAACGCCGAATTCGTCAACGAACTGAAGGCGGCCCTCCCGGCTGATACGCCCATCCTGTTCCTGTGCCGCAGCGCCGCGCGCTCGAAGCTCGCCGCGGTCGCCTCCACGCAGGCCGGCTACACGAAGGCGTTCGACCTGCTCGAAGGCTTCGAGGGCGCCAAGGACGCCGAAGGCCATCGCAAGACGGTCGACGGCTGGTGCTTCCGGAAACTGCCGTGGATCGGCGCCTGACGGCACGCCGCTCCGGCCGGTTGCGACAACCCCATCGTCGAGCCGGGCGATGACATGCCGATGACGGGCCGCGTTGCGCGGCCCGTGGCTTTTGTGCGGCCGGTCGAGGGGCCGCTCAGGTGCGCGGCATATCGGGTTCGACGACGTCGCCGCCGAGCAGGTGCACGCCTTCGCGCAGCTTCACGTACGCGGCCGCGACCGCTTCGGGCTCGCCCTTCACGCCGAGGTCGATGTGACGGCGCGCATAGATCCCGCCGCGCTCCGCATCGCCGACGCTCGGCAGGCTGAACACGCGCACGCCCGGGAAATCGCGCTCGATGCGCTCCATCAGCGGCGTGAG
Source organism: Burkholderia sp. Se-20378 (assembly GCF_017104665.1). Lineage (NCBI taxonomy): Bacteria > Pseudomonadati > Pseudomonadota > Betaproteobacteria > Burkholderiales > Burkholderiaceae > Burkholderia > Burkholderia sp. Se-20378. The sequence continues at coordinate 6,926 of NZ_JAAGPG010000279.1, forward strand.
CGTCGATTCCGGCAGCTCGAACACGTACAGCGAGCGCTCCGCGTGCGGCGTCGCGTGATGCAGGTGCGCGTACTTCGTGTCGAGCACCCATTCGATCATCGGCCACGCCATCACCGGGAAGCCCGGCACGAAGTGCAGGTCGCCGACCGAGAAACCGGGAATCCGGTTGTAGCCGTTCGGGATGATCGTCGCGCCCACCGGGAACACGCCCATGTTGAAGCGGTGCTGGTTCTCCGGCGAATCGAAGTCGACCGGCGTGGCCGGATCGGTGTGCGTTTCGCGGATCCGCTCCGAAATCAGCACCTTCGCTTCCGGATGCAGCTCGAGCGGCACGCCGATCGCGGCCGCCGCGCACTGGCGCGTGTGGTCGTCCGGCGTCGCGCCGATGCCGCCCGTCGAGAACACGATGTCGCCCGACGCAATCGCGCGTGCAAGCGTCGCCGTGATGCGCGCCGGATCGTCGCCGACGTATTCGGCCCAGTCGAGCGTGAGGCCGCGCGCGCCGAGCAGCTCGATGACCTTCGCCAGATGCTTGTCCTGCCGGCGGCCCGAAAGGATTTCGTCGCCGATGATGATGATGCCGATGCTCATGCCTGCCCCATGTCGATTGCGGTGGCGCGCGAACTCGCACGCAGGTCCTCCAGCGCGCGCAGGCAGTAATGCCCGAACCACAGCGCCGAGAAGACGAGGATGAAAGCGTAAACCCAGATCATGGCAGCCGCGACGAATGGAAACAGCACCATCATCCAGACCGACGATACCCATACGAAGGTCGGCACGGTGCCGAGCAGCCCGGTCGCGACGCCGATGCCGATCAGCGGCCAGCGGTGCTGCCGCACGAGCGCGCGGCGCTCGTCGCGGCTCGCATGCAGCGCGAGCGCGTCGTAGGTCATCACGCGGTACGTGAGCCAGCCCCAGATCACGGGCGGCAGCAGCGCGAAGAACGGCGGAATCAGCCACAGCGGAATGGTGACGACGAGCACGATCACGCCGGCGATCGCTGCGCCCAGCGAATTGAACACGCTGCCGAAGAAGGTGCCGCCCCGCTTCGCCTCGAGCGCCGCGAACTGCCGGTTCGACAGGTGCTTGATCACGACCGGCATCGAAATCGTCGCGATCAGCAGCAGCACGGTCAGGACGATCAGCGGAATCGCGAGCGACACGACCACGAACGGCGCGACGACCGCATGCAGCTGCGACATGCCGATCGCGTCGAACGCGCGGTACAGCATGGCCGTCAGCACGAAGCCGTCGAGCGCGCCGCGTGCGAGGTCCAGCAGCGACTGCCACGAGAACCACAGCACGGCGCCCCACAGGACGGCCGAGACGAGAAACGGCATCAGGGTGAGCCACAGCATGCGCGGATGCAGTGCGCTCGCCAATGCGCGGACGAAGGAACGCAGCAGGTCGTTCATGCGAGCCTGTATCGACGGAGAAAAACGGGGAAAGGATAAACCACGCGGCCCGCATGCGCCAAAGCACATGCGGGCCGCGTGGGAGAGCCGCTCAACGTGAAAATGGCCGGATCAGGCCGATGCCGCGCCGCGCTTGGCGGGGAACAGGCGCCGGAAGATCCGCACGAACGCGAGGCCGTGCTGCGCCCAGAAGCCTTCGCCGTAGGACACGCCCTCGACCTGGTCACGGATGCCGGTCGGCTCGACCGTGCGGCTCCACGACGCGGTGCCGAACATCATGTCCCACCACGGGAACAGCACGCCGAAGTTGCAGCCGTACTTCGTGCCTTCGTGGCCGTAGCCGACCGCGTGGTGGCGGCGGTGGAAGATCGGGCTCACCAACAGGCGCTCGCCGAGCCAGCCGAACGGCAGCCGCGCATTCGTATGCTGAATGCTCTGCATGAAGTTGGTGAACGCGGTCAGCACGACGAACTGCGACGGCGTCACGCCGATCACGAGCGCGATCGCCGCGAAGAAGCACGACTGGATCACGTCGTCGAGCACGTGGTTGCGGTCGTCGCACCACAGCGACATCTGGCGCTGGCTGTGATGCACGGCGTGCAGCTCCCACCAGATGCCGAACTTGTGCTGCCAGCGGTGATACCAGTAGCCGGCGAAATCGAGCACGACGAGATAGATCGCGAACGTGACGATCGGCTTCGAGGTCACGCCCGGCCACAGGTAGTCGAGGTTGAGGTTCGCGACGCCGTGCAGGCGCAGCCACGCCTGGAAGTTGTCGAACAGCGGCTGCAGCGCGAAGAAGAAGAACAGCGAGTAGATGCCGAGCTTCGCGATCGCCGTGTAGATCACGTCGACCCGCACGGCACGGCGGTTCGTCCAGCGCTCGACGGGCAGCAGCGCCTCGAGCGGGCGCAGCAGCACGAACATCAGGACCATCTGCAGCGCGCCGACGATCACCCAGTACAGCGCGTCGTAGGTGTCCTCGTCATAGTCCATCAGATTGAACTTGAAGAGGAGCGGCTGCACGACGTCGACGTACAGCCAGGTCTGGATGTCCGATACGAATGCATCGATCAGGTGCAGCATCGTTCTCCCCCGCCCGTCACGCGCCGTTCGCGGCGCGCCACGGCGCGCGGTCGTAGAAATAGATGCCGTGCGGCGAGCGGCCGACGGCAATCGTCTGCACCAGCTTGCGCGACGCCAGGTCGATGATCCCGACCTTCTTCGCGAAGCGGAACGTCACCCACAGCGTCTTCTTGTCGGCGGACAGCTCCATGTCGTCCGGGCCCGGCAGCAGGCCGGTGATGTCGCCGACGTTGGTGAGCGTGTTCTCGTCGATGATGCTGATCGTGTTCGCGACCCGGTTCGTCACCGCGACGTGCGTGCCGTCGGCGAGCGAGCGGAAGTTGTGCGCGCCCTTGCCGGTGTAGATCTGCTTGACGACCTTCTGGTTGCGCCAGTCGACCACCGCGACGTAATCCGCGCCGGTCATCCCGACGAGCAGGTACTTGTCGTCCGGCGTGAGCCACAGGCCGGCCGGCACCTTGCCGACCTTCATCTTCCACTTGACCGTCTGCGTCGGCAGGTCGATCGCCGCGATCTCGCCGGAGACCTGCAGCGACACGAGCAGCGTCTTGCTGTCCTTCGTGAATGCCAGGTGGCTCGGCATGACTTCGAGCGGCACGCGCTTCACGAGCTTCAGGTCGCGGCCGTCGTAGCCGTAGATGTCGACGCGGTCGAGGCGCAGGCCGGCCGCCGCGAACCACTTGCGGTCGGGCGAGAAGCCGAGCTGGTAAGGATCATCGATCCCTTCGACGGTGCGCTGCAGCTTGCCCGTCTTCGGATCGAGGAACATCAGGCTGTTCGAGACCGAATTTGCAACGATCAGCGACGAATTGTCGGGCGTCGCCATCAGGTGATGCGGTTCCTTGCCGGTCGGCATCGTGCCGACGACCTGGCGGGTCTGCTGATCGATCAGGGAAAGCGTCGCTTCGGCCGAATTGAGGATGATGACGTTATTCGCGTGTGCGGCGGGCGCCAGCACGGCGGCGGCCAGCGCGAGCGTGCGGCCGAGGGAAAGGAAAGTGCGCATGAAGACTCACGTCGAGGAACAACCGTCATTGTAAAACGTTCAACCGGCCCGGCCGGTTGACCGAAGCCGGCATTGCGCCACTTCGACGCACGCCGCGGCGGCCCGGTCGGCAGGCGCCGCGCGGCCGGCCGGGGCCGG